>JAITMI010000376.1 GCA_031277435.1 Pseudomonadales bacterium | reverse complement strand
CTGGTCGACAAGCTGATCGACGGCAGGCTCGACATGGTAGTAGGTTGCCGTGCCACGGCTGAACAGGAACGCGACGCGGCGTACCGGGCGGGGCATCAGTTCGGCAACAAGCTGCTCACGCACAGCGTCGTACAGCTTTTCGGCGGCGGTTTCACCGACATGCTGTCGGGTTACCGCGTATTCAGCCGCCGCTTCGTCAAATCTTTCCCCGCCCTGTCCGGCGGCTTCGAAATCGAAACGGAGTTGACGGTGCATGCCTTGCAACTACGGATGCCCTGCGCCGAGGCTACGACAACCTATCGCGGACGCCCGGATGGATCGGTCAGCAAGCTGAACACCTACCGCGATGGCATCCGGATTCTGTGGACGATATTCAAACTATTCAAAGCCGAAAAACCGCTGGTGTTTTTTTTGGTGGGATTTGTATTGTGCGTGGTGGCGGCGCTCATTCTGGCGGCGCCGCTTGCGCTCACCTACATTCAGACCGGCCTCGTGCCGCGTCTGCCAACCGCCATCCTGTCATCAGGGCTGGCGCTCTTGGGATTTCTGTCGCTGGCCTGCGGCTTGATTCTCGACACGGTCACGCGGGGACGCATCGAGACCAAGCGCCTGGCTTACCTGCAAATTCCGTCGATCCGTGCTGAGTGACAAGGCGCAATGAACACGCAGATGCTGCGCTTTGGTATGTCGGGCGTGGCAGGCTACATCGTCGACAGCCTAGTGCTTTACGCGCTGTTGGCGCTTGGGATGGGCTTTATGCGTGGGCGGCTGCTGTCCTTTGTATGCGCCGTCGCCGTCACCTTTTTGCTGAACCGCCGCTACACCTTCGCCGAACAGATCAATAACTCTCCGGGGCTGCGCCCGCCGCTCTGGCTCGAATTCGGGCGATACTTTGCCGCCATGGGGTTTGGCGGCCTCTTGAATCTGGCGACTTATTGGCTCGTACTGTTAGTGATACCACCGTTCCCGGCTCTTTTTGCGCTGGCCGTGGCGGCAGGATCACTGACCGGCATGGTGGTGAACTTTGTGAGCGCTAAATGGTGGGTGTTCATGCAGCGGCCCGAGCACGGCGAGAGCGCAGCACGCGGCTTGGCATCCGGAGCCTTCGCGTTGCCCCGCGTTAAATTAACCGCCATAAGCTGTTTAATTTTGGTACAGGCCATTTTCTGGACCAGTCATTTGACCGCAATGGCCTTGCCTGGCCTGTACATGGATGCGGCCAATCCCGATTATCTCGCGGCTCACGTGCTAAACTCCGAACTGCCCAATCCAATATGGGCACTACCCACCCCCGGACCTATCATACTTGGCAGCCTGTACCACGGCGTGCAGAACTTTTACGTGGGGCTCCCGGTGTTCGCGCTTTTGGGTTTCAACATGCTCGCGCTACGCTTGGCGCAGGGGCTCTTCGCCAGCGGCATACTGATAATGACGCAGCTGGTCCTGCAACGCGCAAGCGGCTCCTTGCTGCTTGCTTTCACCGGATCGCTGGGCCTTGCCACCGAGCTTGCCTTCATCGCCTCGTTCCGCACCCAGATGTACATCGTCATGTCTGGAACCTTCTGGCTCCTGTGCGCCATCTATCTGGCGCTGCCGCGCACAAGGGTGGCCAATGTGGCGGTTGCCAATAACGATCTTCTCGCACCCGCAAGGATGACGTGGTTTTTTTCTGGGCTTTGCGCCGGACTAGCCGTTTACAGCTATTTTGTTTTCCTGTTTTTCGTTCCAGTATTTGTGGCCTTGGGCTGGCTGCACACGCGCAATTGGCGTTCCATATTGATCTGGTTACTGGGCTTCGCGCTGGGTATGCAAACCTACGTACTTGGTTATGCGCTGGCATTCATCGCGCTGGGCGGATTCGAGCCCACGCTCGAGTGGCTCAGAACCACCGCGGAGGGGCTGGGCGTGATGTCCTCGGAACTGACGCTCACGCAGCGATTGACGAACGCATGGTCATTGCAGGAGCTCACCTTGCAAAATATTGGTAACGAATTGATGATTTTCACTTCAGCCGGGTGGGTACCTCCAACATTGTGGACCATATGGAAAGTGCGGCTCTTGGTGATCGCCCCGCTATTGCTGGCGGTGCTTGGCATTGCCAATGCCCGAAAACAGCGCGATGAAGCCAAAGTTGAGACTCAAGCGCATGGCCTGCTGGCAAGCTGGCACCTCGCATTGCTGCCAATCACATTCATCTTCGTGTCACTGATTTTTGGCAGCCGCCTATGGTCGCACCATTTCTCGCCACTTATACCGCTTGCCTACGTTATTTTGTTCCTTGCGGTATATAAACTGCAAATCGTCACACGCCGCTCATTGCCCAAATGGGCCGGTATGGCGCTGATGATGGTGGTCATAGTTGGCAACATACATCAGCAACGCGGATTTTTCGCGCACCTGGAGGCAAGCGGCGGCGCTGGATTCTTTTCCAACGCGATAAACCGAATGGCGGAGGATGCCTTGGCCATGCCCGCCGAACTTGTTCATGTGTTTCCCGAGTGGGGTTTTGGAATGCCGTTTTCGCTCTTGACTGGAAATCG
>JAITMI010000289.1 GCA_031277435.1 Pseudomonadales bacterium | reverse complement strand
GCCTTCGTGGACCTGGGCGGCATCGACGGCCTGCTCCACATCACCGACATGTCCTGGAAGCGCATCAAGCATCCGAGCGAAATCGTCACCGTGGGCCAGGAAATCGAAGTCAAGGTGCTCAAGTTCGACCGCGAGCGTAATCGTGTATCGCTCGGTCTGAAACAACTGGGCGAAGATCCCTGGGTCGAAATCAAGCGCCGTTATCCCGAAGGCACCAAGGTCAAGGCGGTCATCACCAACCTGACCGACTACGGCTGCTTCGCGGAACTGGAAGAAGGCGTGGAAGGCTTGGTACACGTCTCCGAAATGGACTGGACCAACAAAAACGTGCATCCGTCGAAGATCGTGCAGCTTGGCGACGAAGTGGAAGTGATGATTCTGGACATCGACCAGGAACGCCGCCGCATTTCGCTCGGCCTCAAGCAGTGCCAGCCGAATCCCTGGGATACCTTCGCGGAAAAATACCAGAAGGGCGATCGCATCAGCGGCAACATCAAGTCGATCACCGACTTCGGCATTTTCATTGGTCTTGAAGGCGACATCGATGGCCTGGTGCATCTGTCCGACATCAGTTGGGACGAGCCGGGCGAACAGGCCGTGCGTCAGTACACCAAGGGCGACAAGATCGATACCGTGATTCTGTCGATCGATCCTGAGCGCGAGCGCATTTCGCTGGGCATCAAGCAGCTTTCTGACGATCCGTTCACTAACTATGTCGGCATCAACGAGAAAGGCAGCGTGGTGCGCGGCAAGGTCAAGTCGGTGGAAGCCAAGGAAGCCACCATCACCTTGGCCGCCGGCGTTGAAGGCACCCTCAAAGCCTCCGAAATCAGCCGTGATCGCGTTGAAGACGCGCGCAACGCGCTGAAGGAAGGCGATGACGTGGAATTGCTGATCACCAACATTGATCGCAAGAACCGCGTAATCAACCTGTCGATCAAAGCCAAAGAGATCGAGGAAGAGAAAGACTCCCTCAAGGAACTCAACAAGCTGAACGTGGCTTCCGCCGCGCCGGCTACCGTTGGCGATCTCATCAAGGCCAAGATGAATCAGGAGTAAGTAATAATTTCCGCCGCGTCCACTGGGCGCGGCGGAAAATTACCTGATACCGTTTTGTATGCACCGGGGGAATAACGCGCACATGACCAAGTCAGAACTCATCGAACGAATCTCCGCCAAACATACGCAGCTTTCGGCCAAGGATATTGAACTGGCGGTCAAAGCCATCATTGGTTACATGGCTGATGTATTGGCGGATGGCGGACGCATCGAGATTCGCGGTTTTGGCAGTTTTTCCCTGCACTATCGCGCGCCGCGCACCGGGCGCAATCCCAAGACGGGCGAGCCCGTCGTGCTGAGCGGAAAGTACGTGCCGCACTTCAAACCGGGCAAGGAATTGCGCGATCGCGTCAACGATAGTTTGCAGTCCTAAGAACAACGCTTCATCCTCCGTTACCTTCGAGCCGGCTTGCGCGGATTTCTGACATGCCGGCTCCTTACATGAGGGCCCCATGAAATACATCACCCAATTATTGTTGTTTTTGGTATTCCTGCTGGTGGTTCTGGCGGGCTATCTCTTTACCCAGCGCAATCCTGAACCGGTGGCGCTGTGGGTGGGCTTGCAACTCGAAGCGCGGCCCTTGAGCGTGTGGATATTGGGCGCCTTCATCAGCGGCGGCGTGATTGGGCTGGCGCTCGGCCTTGGCATCTGGCGCGGCCTCAAAACACGTTACACGCTGCGCCAACAGCGCCAGCGCATCGAACAGTTGGAGCAGCAATCGAAGCAATTGCGCGAGCGCCTGCATCAGCTTGAAGACAAGCCTCTAGGCGGTGGCGGGGCGTGAGTACGACTCTCGACGCTCTCCTCATTTTCTTGTTTTTAGTGGCGGCGCTGGGGCTTGGCTGGCATCTGGGCACCCGCGCCAATCCACGGGAAGCGGCGCGCACTCGTAAATTTCAGCCGGATTATTTCATCGGCCTCAATTACCTGCTCAACGACGAACCCGATGACGCGGTGGACGTGTTCATCGACGCGCTGGAAGTCAACGCCAGCACGCTGGAAACCCACATGGCCTTGGCCACGCTATTGCGCCGCCGCGGCAAGGCGGATCGCGCCATCGCGCACTTGCAAGGTTTACTGAGCAGTCAAAATTTCACCATGCGCGAGTTGAACGGGATCAAGCTGCAACTGGTGCGCAGCTACATCGCCGCCGGCCTGTTCGATCGCGCCGAAAAAATCATCGAAGAATTGCGCGGCGCGCCGGGCGCGCAAAGGGAACAGGCATTGAGTTTGGCGCTGGCCTTGTTTCAGACCGAACGCGAATGGCAAAAAGCCATCGACTGCGGCCTTGAACTCTTGGAAAGCGCCACCTTGAATCATCGCGACACGGTGCAATTGCAGGTGTCGCATTTTTATTGCGAACTGGCCGAAGAAATCATACAGCGCGATAAAAATTACGCGCAAGCGCTCGAGTTGCTGCGCAAGGGGCGCGCGGTGCGGCCCGACAACGTGCGCGTGATTTTGCAATTGGCGGCCTTGTACGCGATCCTCGGCGAAGATCACAGCGCCGAGGAAACACTGCGCCAGGCGCTCAAGCTCGATACCGCGGTGGTGCTCGAAAAACTGCCGGAGCTCACCGTAGCCTTGTCGAAGCGCCCGCATTTTCTCGCCGCCATCCTTGATGAAGTGCTGCGCAAGAACCAGCATCTCAGCGCGCGCCAGGTGGAATTGCTCGCCGACTTGATTCATCGTTATCAAGGCGTGGAGATGGAAATCGCCTTTCTCAAGGACTACGCGCGGCGCCATCCAAGCCCGGTGCTGGCGCTGCGCCTGCTTACCCTGGCGACTTCCGACCTGGGCGCCGGCTACGCGCCGGAACTGGTCGGTCAAGTACTCGACGTGCTCACTGGCAGCGAACAGGAAGCACCGCGTTTTCAATGTATCTCCTGCGGTTTTCAGTTGCGCAGCACGCATTGGTTGTGCCCCGGCTGCGGCGGCTGGAGCACCTTGCGTCCGCTGGAAGCTGAGCATACGGCGGGTTAAAAATTCAGAGGAAATGCCTCATGCAAGACCGCAAACGCATCATCGTCGCCTTGGATTTCTCCGATACCGCGAGCGCCGAAACGCTGGTAGAGCGGCTCGATCCGGCGCTATGCCGCGTCAAGGTGGGTAAGGAACTCTTCACGCGCGGCGGGCCGCGCCTGGTCGAGCGTATTCAAGCGCGCGGTTTCGAAGTATTTCTGGACCTTAAATTCCACGACATTCCCAACACCGTGGCCGGCGCCGTTAAAGCGGCGGCGGAGCTCGGCGTGTGGATGGTCAACGTCCATGCCAGCGGCGGCGGCGCCATGCTGCGCGCCGCGCGCGAGGCGCTGGGCAACAATTCTCCAACCTTGCTGATCGCCGTGACCGTGCTCACCAGCCTGAGCGCCGAGGATCTGGCGGAAGCCGGCGTATTCACCGATCCCGAGACCCAAGTGCTGCGGCTGGCGCATTTGACCCAGCAAGCGGGGCTGGACGGCGTGGTGTGTTCGGCGCGCGAAATCGTGCCCTTGCGCGCGGCTTTGGGGCCAGAATTTTTATTGGTCACTCCCGGTATTCGTTTAGCCAGTGACGCCAAGGACGATCAAAAACGCATAGAAACACCAGCGCAAGCGCTGCGCCAGGGCGCTTCGTATCTGGTGATCGGCCGGCCCATTACGCAGGCGCCATCGCCGCAAGACAAGCTCTTGCAACTGGTCAGGGAAATTTCAGGCGAAATTTGAAACTTCTGCTAGATTCGGGTGGCAGCGATATTGCTGCATCTGTCCGCAATCTTCCGTGGAGGAATCTATGACGACGAACAAACTGTCGAGAGTGCAACAATTGGGAGTGGTGCTGGCGCTGCTATGGAGTTGGCAAGGCATACAAGCGCAAACGGCGCCGGCGCAAGCAGTACAAACGGAAGCAGTAGCAACGGCGGCCGCCGTAAGCACCTTGCAGGTCAACATCAACCAGGCCGACGCGGAAACCCTCGCCGACGTTCTGGTTGGCGTAGGTCCAGCCAAGGCGCAGGCGATCGTAGAGTACCGCGAAGAACATGGACCGTTCCAAGCCGTGGACGACCTGATCGAGGTCAATGGGATCGGTGAAGCCACGTTACGGACCAATCGGGATCGTATCCGTTTGGAATAGCGTGAATGGACACAACCGCCGTGGCATCAGTCGCGGCGGTTTTTCGATTTAGAAGCTCACAGCACCTCAATCAACTCCACCTCGAAAATCAACGCACTGTAAGGCGCGAGCGCGCCGCCAGCGCCGCTTGCGCCATAAGCGAGCTGATGTGGAATGTAAAGTTTGTAACGCGCGCCTTCCTGCATCAGTTGCAAGGCTTCGGTCCAGCCGCTGATGACGCCGCTGACCGCGAAGTCGATGGTTTCGCCGCGTTCAATGGAGCTGTCGAACACCGTGCCGTCCACCAAGGTGCCGTGGTAGTGCACGCGCACGCTGTCGTCGCGCGTGGGGCGGCGGCCTTTGCCTTCTTGCAGCACTTCGTATTGCAGGCCGCTGGTGGTAGTGGTGACCGCATCGCGGGTGGCGTTTTGGCGCAGGAATTCTTCACCGGCGGCGGCCAGGGCGTTGGCCTGCTGCTTTTGCATACGCTGCATCTGGCGGTTGATTTCATCCAGCGCGCCGCGCAGTTCATTTTCGCTGTAGGGGCAAGGTTCTTGCCGCAGCACCATGCCAAGCCCTTCGAGCAGAG
>JAITMI010000157.1 GCA_031277435.1 Pseudomonadales bacterium | reverse complement strand
TCCTGCTCGGCGCACCGAAAGCACCAAGAGCCGCCTAGTCTAAATGAGGGAATATCACCCTTCTGAATCAGAAGATACACCGTGCGCTTACCTGATTCCAAGTACACGGCAACTTCGTCGAGGGTCAGAATTTTGCCATTTGTGCTTGCCATTGCGCCCCTGCGCAGGTATTCGATTGCGCTTGCCAAATTTGGCGAAGTTTCCCACAAAGCCACAGCGCCCGCCAATGCTCATCCGCCGTAACGTCAGGGCGTAAAGAAACCCTGTGCGGATGAGCCTCATTTGCGGTTCTTTGCGGCTGAATTCGCTCACTCCGGCCCTGAAATCCGAATAATTACGCCGCTTAATCAAAAAAACCGCCGCCACTACTCATCTTTGCCACTCATCTTGTTACCATGCCGCTGGTCTTACATGGAAACTGGCATGTTGTCTGAACATCGCTTTACGGATCAAAGCGCCCTGCTGCAAGGCTTGCGGGCTTTCTTTTTGGCGCGCATCGAGCAAGCCTTGGCTTTGCATCCGCGCATTACGCTGCTGTTGTCCGGCGGTTCCACGCCGCTGCCTTTTTATCGTCAGCTCGCGCAACAAGCCTTGCCCTGGGAGCGGCTGCATCTGGCTTTAGTTGATGAACGCTGGGTGGATTTGCGTGATGGCGCTTCCAACGAACGCGCGCTGCGTGAGGCGCTGGGAGGGGTGGCCAGCGCCAGGCTCATGGGGATGTACGATGGTTCGCCTAGCGCGGCGGCGGCGCTGCCCGCGCTGAACCGCCGCTATGCCGCGCTGCCGCGCCCGTGGAGTGTGGGGCTGTTGGGGCTGGGGCCGGATGGGCATACGGCTTCGCTGTTTCCCGCCGCTGGTGGCCTTGATGAGGCGCTTTGCACTAGTGATCTTTGCGCCGCGATCAGCGCTCAGCCCAGCGCGGTGACGGGCGAGCACACCGAGCGCATGAGCTTGAGCCTCAATGCGCTGCTCAATATAGAACACTTGGTCCTGTTATTCACTGGCGCGGAAAAATGGCGGGTTTATGAACAGGCGCGCGATCTCACCGCGCGCGAGCGCTTGCCCGTATCCTATTTGGTACAGAATGATTCCACTCCTCTCGATATTTTCTGGTGTCCCTGATGCACACGCTAATTGAACGAGTCACCGCCTCGCTGATCGAACGCAGCCGCCCCACGCGCCAAGCCTATCTGGAACGCTTGGTGCGCGCGGTGGAGCGTGGCCGCCAGCGCACGCACCTCGATTGCGGCAATCTGGCGCACAGTTTCGCCGCTTGCTCCGCGCCCGATAAACAAGCGCTGGCGGGCGGCGAGTTGGCCAACATCGCCATCGTGTCGAGTTACAACGACATTCTCTCGGCGCATCAGCCGCTGCAAAATTTTCCCGCGCTTATCAAACAAGCGGTGCATGAAGCGGGTGGCGTGGCGCAGTTTGCCGGTGGCGTGCCGGCGATGTGCGATGGCGTTACGCAAGGGCAACCGGGCATGGAGCTGTCGCTGTTCAGCCGCGACGTGATCGCGCTCGCCACCGCCGTGGCGCTCAGCCACAACTTGTTCGACGGCGCGCTGTACCTCGGCGTGTGCGACAAAATCGTGCCGGGGCTCTTGATCGGCGCGCTCAGTTTCGGCCATCTGCCAGCCTTGTTCGTACCGGCGGGGCCGATGCCTTCTGGCCCATCCAACGCGGAAAAACAGCGCGTGCGCCAGCGCTACGCCGAAGGCAAGGCGGGGCGCGGCGAACTCTTGGCGTCGGAATCCGCTTCTTACCACAGCCCCGGCACTTGTACTTTTTACGGTACCGCCAACAGCAATCAATTGCTGGTGGAACTCATGGGCCTGCATTTGCCGGGCGCTTCCTTCGTCAACCCCAATACGCCGCTGCGTGAGGCGCTGACGCGGGAATCTGGAAAACAAATTCTAAAATTCACCAGCCAAGGCGGCGACTTCCGCCCCATCGGCCAGGTGGTGGATGAAAAAGCCATCATCAACGCCGTGGTTGGCCTGCTCGCCACCGGCGGCTCCACTAATCACACGCTGCATTTGCTGGCGATCGCGCAGGCGGCGGGCATCCGGCTCGAATGGGGTGACTTGGCGGCGCTGTCGCAAGCGGTGCCGCTGCTCGCGCGCATTTATCCCAATGGCGAGGCGGACATCAACCAGTTTCAGGCCGCTGGCGGCATGGCGCTGTTGATCCGCACGCTGCTCGATGCCGGGCTGATTCATGGCGATATTCTCACCATGGGCAATGAACGCGGCCTGGCGCAATACACGCGCGAACCCTGGCTCGACGGCGCGCAAGCGCGCTGGCGCGAAGGCCCCACGCAAACGCGCGACGCCAGCGTTTTGCGCGGTGTGGAACAAGCGTTCTCATTCAGCGGCGGTTTGCAGGTGGTGCAGGGTAATCTTGGCAAGGCGGTAATCAAGGTATCGGCGGTGAAGCCACAGCAGTGGCTGATCGAAGCCCCAGCGCGAGTATTCGATGAACAAGATGATCTGCTGGCGGCTTTCACCGCGGGCGAATTGGAACGCGATTTCGTAGCGGTGCTGCGCTACCAAGGCCCGCACGCGATGGGGATGCCGGAATTGCACAAGCTCACGCCCGCGCTGGGGGTGCTGCAAGATCGCGGCTTCAAGGTGGCGCTGGTGACCGATGGCCGCATGTCTGGCGCGTCGGGCAAGGTGCCAGCAGCGATTCACCTCAGCCCCGAAGCGGCGCGCGGCGGCCCCTTGGCGAAGGTGCGCGACGGCGACCCGATCCGCCTCGACGCCGCCGCCGGCACGCTCGACGTATTGGTAGACGCCGCCGAATTCGCCGCGCGCGTTCCAGAACCACGGCGCGGCAACGATCATGAATATGGTACGGGGCGCGAACTTTTCGCCGCGTTCCGTGAATTGGTTGGCCCGGCGGAGGCTGGGGCCAGCGTGCTTTACCGGCGTTGAATAAAAGGAAATTTTATGAGCAAAAATATTCACGACATCATGCACAAGGCGCCGGTGATTCCGGTGCTCACGATCGACAAGCTCGACAGCGCCCTGCCGCTGGCGCAAGCCTTGCTGGAGGGCGGCCTGCCGGTACTGGAAATCACGCTGCGCACTCAGGCGGCGCTGGAGGCGATCAAGATCATCAAGGCGGCGTTTCCGCAGGCGATCACCGGCGCTGGCACCGTCATCGATACCAGAACGCTCGATCAAGCACTGGCAGCGGGCGCCGATTTCATCGTCAGCCCCGGCGCTACGCCAACTTTGTTGCGCGCGGCAATCGACAGCGGCGTGCCGCTATTGCCCGGCGTCGCTTCGCCGAGTGAAGTCATGCAGGCATTTGAATACGGCCTGCATGCGCTCAAGTTCTTCCCCGCCGAAGCCGCGGGCGGCATCAATATGCTCAAGGCGCTCGCCGCGCCGCTGCCGCAAGCCGTGTTCTGCCCCACCGGCGGCATCACCGGCCGCAATGCGTCATATTATTTGGCGCTGCCCAACGTGGCGTGCGTGGGCGGTTCGTGGATGGCAACCAAGGCGCTGATCGACCAGGCGGATTGGCCAACCATCCGCGGCTTGGCCCACGCCGCCGCCGCGCTGCGATAATTGAGGCCACACATGAATTCCACGCACTGGGTGGTGGCGGATATCGGCGGCACCAACGCTCGCTTCGCGCGCGCCGAGCCTGCCACGCTTGCCTTGAGCGAGTTGCGTCACTATCGCTGCGCTGACTTCGCCACGCTTGAGGATTTGATCCGTGACTATCTTGCGCACGGCGCATCGCCGTTGCCAAGCGCGCTTTGTCTTGCGGTGCCGGGTGTGGTGGAACACGATCAGGTAAATCTGCCCAACAATCATTGGCGTTTCAGTCAAGATGAATTGCGGCGCAGCTTGAATCTGGACCTAAAATTCATTAACGATTTCACCGCGCAGCTTTACGCCACCTTCACCTTGCAAGAACACGAACTCACTTGGCTCGGCGATGCGCGCCCCACTGGCAATTTGGTGCGCGCGGCGGTTGGCCCCGGCACGGGGCTCGGCGTCAAGGCGCTGACGCCTAAGGGCGGCCTGGTGCCCTCCGAAGGCGGCCATTTCGCCTATGCGCCGCTTGATGCGCATGAAGTGGAGTTGCTGCAAATTCTCTGGCGGCGTTATGAGCGCGTGTCGGTGGAACGGCTCTGCTCTGGCCCTGGCCTGAGTTTGCTGTATTGGGCCAACAGTGTACTAGAGGGGCGCGAAGCGGAATTGCCGCCACCAGCGGTGAGCGCGGGCGCCTTGGCGGGCGATGCTTTATGTTTGCGCGCCGTAAACGATTTCATCCACGCGCTCGGCGCCACCGCCGGCGATCTCGCGCTGATCCTCGGCGCGTTCGATGGCGTCTATCTGATGGGCGATCTGCTGCCAAAACTCGCGCCGCTATTCGACCCCGCCGCCCTGCGCGCGCGCTTCAACGCCAAGGGCCGCTATAGCGAGCTTTGCGCCAATATACCGCTCGTTCTGGTAAACGCCGAGCACACTGGCCTGCGTGGGTGTGCGCAGGTGTTGCGGGCGCAATCTGGGCTATTCACTCCTGCCACGGATTCACGAAGCGCAAACCCAGCCCAGTAAAGTCCTTAACGTTGCGTGTGACCAAGGTCAGATCATGTTGCAAAGCAGTGGCCGCCATCAGAGCATCAATCACCGGCAAAGTACGCCCAGCGGTGGCCTGAACTCGGCCCCAGCAATCGGCCACTGCCGCGTCGATGGGAAGCAGCCGCCCCAGGAAATAGTTGGGCACTTCCACTTCCAGCCAATCCGTCAGAGTTTGGCGGAATGAGGCGTCGGCCACCCCTTCGATACCTTTGCGAATTTCACCGAGGCTCAACACGGAAAGATACAGCGACTGACGCGGGCGCGCTTGCATCCATGCCACGACCTTGGCATCAGCGTTGCGGTTGCGCAGTTCGGACAGGACATTGGTATCGATGAGGTAGCTCACAGAGATATCTCACGCGGCAAATCGCGATTGCGCTCGAACACGATGTCATCGTGACCAGCCAAAGGCGACGCGCGCATGAAATCCACCAACGATTGCTCACTACCGCAAAGACGGTCGAACAGCTCGCGCGAAACAAGCACCGCCACCGATCGCCCATGCAGCGTAATTTCCTGTGGTCCTTGCCGCGCCGCGTGTTCGACCAACTCCGAGAACCGCGCCTTCGCGGTTTGCATTTGCCATGTTTGCATGATCGTTCCTCTGTAGAGCCAACAAATTTGGCCAAACAGCCAAAAATGTTAGGCAAGTTCCATCGCTGTGTTCAACAGAGCTGGCCGTTTACGGCTCACCTCCCCGGCCATACCCCCCAAGGCGTGCTGCCTACGGCGATCTTGGCGCTGACGCTGAAATCTTGCAGGTTGATCACCGAGACATCGTTGGAGGAGCCGTTGGCGGAATACAGGCGCTGGCCGTCGGGGCTGATGGTGAGGCCCCAGGGGCGCGCGCCAACTTCCACGCTGCGGGTGACGGTTTTGCTGGCAAGATCGACCGCTACTACGTTTTTGGCGCGGCCAGTGGCGACGTAGAGGGTTTTGCCGTCGGGTGACAGCACTACGCCCATCGGCAGTGAGCCTTCGGGCAGCATGATGGTGTCGAGCATGATGTCGTTCGCCACGTCGAGCACGGCGATGCTGGCGCCGATTTCGTTGGAGATGTAGGCGCGGCTGCTGTCACCGCTGAAGGTGATGTCGCGCGGACGCAGGCCCACCGGGATGGTGGCGCGCACGGTATTGGTGGCGGTGTCGATTACGGTGATGTCGCTCTGCACTTCGGCGGTGACGTAGGCTACGCGGCCATCGGGCGATACGCGCACGCCTTCGGGTTCGAGGCCGACGGGCAGCTCCGTGACCAGTTCGCCCTTGGCGATATCGACCACGCTGGCGAGGTTGGCGTTTTCGTTGGCGATGTACATCAGGCCGGTATTCCAGTTGACGTCGAACTGTTCGGGGTCGATGCCGCTCGGCAATACACGCAGGATCGCGCCGGAGGCGGTATCGACTTCGGCGATGCCATCGGCGCTCA
>JAITMI010000147.1 GCA_031277435.1 Pseudomonadales bacterium | reverse complement strand
GTGCGGGCGGGGGTGTGGGTGTAAATTTTCAGAAAAAAAGCTTCAGGAAATTTGTGGGGAGACCTCAGGTCAAGCCCCGCCCTGCCTCGCTTACTCCCCGCGCCAGAATTAACCCAGCTTTCACCAAGCCTTAGTAGATTTAGAAGGCAAAGCCGGTACAATCGCGCCTCCTTGCCGGGGTGGCGCTTGGAGCCCGCCCTTTATCTTGAGCCACGTCGCATCGCGGAGGACATCGAGCATTGAACGCCATTGAGCAGGCCCAGTGGAGCATCGCGCAATCCAATGAGTTGTACGGCTTCGAGCGCTGGGGGAATGACTACTTCAGCGTGTCGCAAAACGGCAACGTCACCGCGCGCACCCTTACCGCCGAAGTGGAATTGATGGACATCGTCAACGGCATGCTCGAACGCGACTTGCAAATGCCGGTGCTCTTGCGCGTCGAGAACATTCTTGACGCCCAAATCCACCGCCTGCACACCGCCTTTCACAGCGCCATCGACAATCTTGGCTACAAGAACGAGTACCGCGGCGTCTACCCGATCAAGGTGAATCAGCAGGCACAGGTGGTGGAGGAAGTCGCCGCGTTCGGCGCGCGTTACAAGCACGGGTTCGAGGTGGGCAGCAAGCCCGAGATCATCATCGCGCTGTCCACGCTGGAAGAGCCCGGCAGCATGATTATCTGCAATGGCTACAAGGATCAGGAATTCATCGAACTCGGCCTTTCCGCCATCAAACTTGGCTTTATTTGCGTGTTCGTGGTGGAAACGCCCACCGAAATTCCGATCATTCTGGAACGCAGCCGCGCGCTTGGCATTGAACCGATCATCGGCGTGCGCATCAAGACCACCGTCAGCGTCAGCGGGCATTGGAATTCCACCTCTGGCGATCGCAGCGTGTTCGGCCTCACCGCCACGCAACTGGTGGACATGGTGGATTTGCTCAAGGCCGAAGGCATGTTGCATTGCCTGCAACTTTTGCACTGTCATCTTGGCTCGCAGATTCCCAATATTCAGGACATCCGCAGCGGCATCGTGGAAGTGTGCCGTTTTTACGCCGATTTGGTGAAGGAAGGCGCCAACCTGAAATACATCGACCTCGGCGGCGGCCTTGCCGTGGACTACACCGGCTGGGGTTCCAACTTCGGCCAGAGCCGCAATTATTCGCTCAGCGAGTATTGCGAGGACATCGTCGATACGCTGAAAAATACCTTCGATGATTATGACATTCCGCATCCGGTAATCGTCACCGAATCTGGCCGCGCCACCATCGCTTATTCCTCGATTCTGATTTTCAACGTGCTCGACACCACGATTTTCGAGCCCGCCCGCCTGCCCGAGCCGCGCGAGGACGAAGAACCATTATTGACCCGTATGCGCGACGTATATGGCAATCTCACCGAAAACCGCGTGCAGGAGTGCTACAACGACGCGCATTTTTACCGCAATGAAGCGCGCGAATTGTTCAAGCGCGGCCAGCTCGACTTGCGCACGCGCAGCGCGGTGGAAAACATGTTCCTCGATCTCTTGCACAAGATCGCCGACATCACCGAAACGATGGCGCGCGTGCCTTCCGATCTGGAAGGGCTCAAGCTGTCGCTGGCGGATATTTATTATGGAAATTTCAGTCTGTTTCAGTCCTTGCCCGACACCTGGGCAATTGACCAATTGTTCCCGATAGCGCCTATCCACCGCCTCGACGAAGAGCCGCGCCGCAGCGCGGTAATCGCCGACATCACCTGCGATTGCGACGGCAAGATCGACAGCTTCGTCGGCACCGAGGACGTAGCGCAGGTATTGCCGCTGCACGAATTGAAGGAAGGCGAGGAATATTATCTGGGGGTGTTCCTGGTGGGCGCGTATCAGGAAACCTTGGGCGACCTGCATAACCTGTTTGGCGACACCAACGTGGTGAGCGTGCGCATCAACCGCGACGGCAGCTACGATTTCGTCAAGGAAATGCACGGCGACGCCATCAGCGACGTGCTTTCCTACGTGGAATATCACCCCAAGGAAATGCAATTGCGCCACCGCAATACCGCCGAACGCGCGGTGCGCGAAGGCCGCATCACCGCGCGCGAACGGCAGCAGATCATCAAACTGTTCAACGAAAGTTTGAACGGCTACACCTATTATGAGAAGGAAGATTGAGCCATTGTGGCTTTATCATTCAAGAATCACAGCGAGGAAACTGATATGGCGAAAGTGTTGATTATCGGCGCCGGCGGCGTGGGGCAGGTAGTGGCGCACAAGTGCGCGCAAGTGCCGGAGGTGTTCAGCGACATCACCCTGGCCAGCCGCACCGAAGCCAAGTGCATCAAGATCGCCGGGCAGATCAAGGAAAAACAAGGGCGCGTCATCAACACCGCGCAAGTCGATGCCGATAATGTTCCCGAATTGGTCGCGCTCATCAACAAACTACAGCCGCAATTGGTCATCAACGTGGCGCTGCCGTATCAGGATCTCACCATCATGGACGCCTGCCTCGAAGCCGGCGTGGACTACCTCGACACCGCCAATTACGAGCCTTTGGAAACCGCCAAGTTCGAATACAAATGGCAGTGGGCCTACCAGGAACGGTTCCAAAAAGCCGGGCGCATGGCGCTTTTGGGCTCGGGCTTCGACCCTGGCGCCACCAACGTGTTCACCGCCTGGATCAAGAAACATTATTTCGACGAAATTCACACGCTCGACATCATCGACGTCAACGGCGGCAATCACGGCTACCCCTTCGCCACCAACTTCAACCCGGAAATCAATATCCGCGAAGTCACCGCCGAGTGCCGCCACTGGGAAAACGGCCAGTTCGTCGCCACCCCGGCGATGTCGCTCAAGCAGAGCTTCACCTGCCCCGAGGCAGTGGGTACGTACAATATCTACCGCATGTACCACGAAGAACTGGAATCTCTGGTAAAAAATTTCCCCACGCTGAAAAAAGCCCAATTCTGGATGAGTTTTGGCGACAATTACCTCAAGCATCTCGAAGTATTGGGCAATGTCGGCATGACCCGCATCGACCCGGTGGAGTTTCAAGGCCAGCAAATCGTGCCGATCCAGTTCCTCAAGGCGCTATTGCCCGATCCCTCGACGCTCGGCCCGCGCACCGTGGGCAAAACCTGCATCGGCTGTTACGTCACCGGCCTCAAGGATGGCAAAGCGCGCAAAGTATTTGTGTACAATATCTGCGATCATCAAGCCTGTTATCGCGAAGTGCTGTCGCAGGCGATTTCCTACACCACCGGCGTGCCCGCCATGATTGGCGCCAAGCTGATGCTGCAAGGCAAATGGCAAGCGCCGGGCGTATGGAATATGGAACAAATGGACCCCGATCCCTTCATGGCCGACATGAACGCGCATGGCTTGCCCTGGCAGGTGATCGAAGAACCGGATTTCACTCTTGTCTGACCCGCATTCAGGCGGCCTTGCCGCCACAGTTCATCGTGACAACGGTCTCGCCGCCGATACCTTCGCGCGCTTCGATCCCGCGCGCGTGCCCTCGCCCTGCTTCGTGGTGGACGAGGTGGCGATCGAGCGTAATCTGCAAATTCTGCACCGCGTAGAGCGCGAATCGGGCGCCAAGGTGCTGTTGGCGCTCAAGGCCTTTTCGATGTTCGCTCTGGCGCCCCTGGTGCGGCGTTATTTGCGCGGCACTTGCGCCAGCGGTTTATGGGAAGCGCGGCTGGGGCGCGAAGAATACGGCGGCGAAGTGCACGTTTATTCCGCCGCCTTCACGCAAGCCGACCTCAAGGAAATTCTCGGCATTGCTGACCATGTGGTATTTAATACCCTGAGCCAGTGGCAACACTTTCAGCCCTTGATCCGCGACGCGCTAGGGGAGCGGCCCGAACTCGATTTTGGCCTGCGCATCAACCCGCGCCATTCCGAAGGCGCGGTGCCCTTGTACGACCCCTGTGCCCCCGGTTCGCGCCTGGGCACGCCAATCGCGCAGCTTGCCGGGCAGGATTTGAGCGGTTTCAGCGGCCTGCATTTTCATACCTTGTGTGAACAGAACTTCGCGCCCTTGGCGCGCACGCTGGATGCGGTGGAAGCGCAGTGCGGCGATTTGCTCGACCGTATGGAATGGGTGAATTTCGGCGGCGGCCACCACATCAGCCATCCTTCTTACGACGTGGATGGCCTCATCGCGCGCATCCGCCACTTCAGCGAGCGCTATGGCGTGCAGGTGTATCTTGAGCCGGGCGAAGCCATCGCCATCCGTAGCGGCGTGCTGGTGAGCGAGGTGCTGGACCTGATGCACAACGGTATGCCGCTCGGGATTCTCGACTGCTCCGCCACCTGCCACATGCCCGACACCCTGGAAATGCCCTACCGCGCCCACATCAAGGACTCGAGCGAGCCGGGGCAACTGCCGCACACCTACCGTTTGGGCGGCTTGAGCTGCCTGGCTGGCGACGTGATGGGCGATTACAGCTTCGCCGAGCCGCTGCAAGTGGGCCAGCGCCTCGTGTTCGACGACATGGCCCACTACACCATGGTCAAGACCACCACATTCAATGGCGTGCGCTTGCCGGCGCTCGCCGTGTGGAATTCAGTCACGGATGACTTGCGCATCGTGCGTGAATTCGGGTATCAAGACTTTCGTAATCGTTTGTCTTAACCTGCACGCAAGACGCCCCTGAGGAAAGCCCGTTAATGCCTAGCTCGAAATCGAAAGCCGCCCCCGCCGCCCCCTGCTTCCTTGGTGAAGCGGGCAAGTCGCCCAAGCCGGCTGATGCCTTTTTTCACCTTCTGCCCATTCCCTATACCGGCGAGCGCAACAAAGCATCGTCCATGGCGGACGCCCCGGCGGCCATCATCGCCGCCTCGCAGCACCTGGAAACCTGGGATGGCCGCAGTATCCCAGCCAAGCACGGCATTCATACGCTCGACCCCATCGACTGCAAGGGCGGCGCCGAAAAAGTGCTGGCCCGCATCAGCGCGGTGACGGCGGAAATCGTCAAAGCCGATAAATTCCCCATCGGCCTCGGCGGCGACGGCGCCGTCAGCTACGCCCTGGTAAAAGGCTTGATCGACGCCGGCATCGAAGACTTCGGCGTGGTGCAGATCGACGCCCACGCCGACCTGCGCGATGACGACGGCGGCGACCCCTGGAGCGAAGCCTGCGTCATGAAGCGCATCGTGGACGAAGACGTGCCGCTATTTCAGCTTGGCGTGCGCAGCCTCTCCAAGGAAGAATCCGACGCCCGCAAAGTCTACGGCGTAAAATTCTACGACGCCGATTTCCTGGTATCGCGCCACGTCAACAAAGTGGAAATGCCCGGCGAATTCCCCGAAAAAGTCTACCTCAGCATCGACATCGACGGCTTCGACCCCTCCGTCTTCCCCACCGCCAGCGGCATGCCCGGCGGCCTCGGCTGGTGGCAGGTACTCTCCATCGTCGAATCCATCTCCCAGCAATGCGACATCATCGGGCTCGACCTCACCGAGTTCTGCCCAGAGCCCGACCACCCCCGCTACGACCAGGCCGCCGCGCAGCTTTTATACCGCCTGATGGGAATTGTGGAACGCGCGCGCTTGTAATCCGCTCGCGCGGGTTGCTCAGCGTGTAGGTTGGCGCTGAGCAACGCGAAGCCCAACAGTCGCAGCATCTCATAAGTTTTATATAAAAATATTGAAGGTAAAACATGGCGACATTGCATTTTTACAGTACATATGACCAGTTATTAGTAATGGATAGACTGTCTGGCTCATATTTTGTGCGAGCGACAAGCGGAAAAGGGGATTGTATAAACGTGCGTTCATGTGAATCCACTGGAAATACCGGTCCTATTCCTTCCGGCAGGTATTATCTTTATAAATCTGAGATTAGTGATCCAAATTTTTTTTGGGATGTGGGGAGAAATGTTTTGGCGGATTGGGGCGATTGGAGGGTTAGGCTTCATCCGCTTGGCGGTATTCGAAAATATGGCCGAGATGATTTTTTTCTGCATTGCGGGTCGTTTGAGGGATCTGCGGGCTGTATTGACATTGGCGGTGGGTTACTTGGAAGCTCGGATACAAATAAAGTTTTGAAAAGCATTATGAGGGATGAGGTTAGCGAATTATGGGTGGCTTAATACTTGCTATAGTCGTTAGTTTTTCTGATTTTTTATGTGGTTACTACGATCAGAGTGCTGAGTATGATGGCCTAATATTGTTGAGAGTAATCATTTCTTTAGTTGGTGGCTTTTTTTTATTTTTGAGAGAGCGTTCGGAGTTTAGAAATATAGCTATCTATGGTTGCGTGTTGCTTATATATGGCGCTGCTTGTTACTCTATGAGGATAGCTGCGTACTATCATGATATGCCCGATGATGGGTTTCAGGCGATGGTTATAATCTCATTTAAATCGCTTTTTTATGTTGTGATATTGTCCATTTCTCTGCCGATAAGCCTGTTATACAGAGAATTGGTGGATCGTCTAAGATCATCAGAGAGTCGTTAGTTTTCTTTTGGCGGTCGCTGCGTGTTAAAAAGTTTTCGCAAATGATAAAGCGTTGGATGGTTTTGATTATTGTTGCGTCCAGTATTTCGCTTTGGTGGTGCTTTGCGAAAGGTCCGTTTCGTGACCCTCAGGATGCTTTGGCAGATTTTTACGCTACCCGTGATCGCGCAGAAGATCAGCTAATGGACCCTCTAATCCTTAACAGAAATCGAGTGATCCCCCTAGTTTTATCTGAGGTGAGAAAAAAGGACATGCCTTTGCGTCGTTACGCAATTTCGTTTTTAGGCAATGTTCGCAGTGATGAGGCGCTGCCCATTCTAGAAAGCATTTTGGCTGATGAATCAGAAGTTTATTATTTTAGAGCTGACGCACTAGAGGCGATTTACG
Organism: Pseudomonadales bacterium; assembly: GCA_031277435.1. Lineage (GTDB taxonomy): Bacteria > Pseudomonadota > Gammaproteobacteria > Pseudomonadales > Pseudohongiellaceae > CAILUG01. Next base: position 252 of record JAITMI010000147.1, on the reverse strand, counting down.
AAATTTCGCCGAGACGTGCGGAGATTCTTGCTCGTTCGCTCACAGGCGAAGATGGTATGCTTGGTGATGTTGTTGATCAGATTGTTCGAGGTGATGGCTCCAAGTGGTTATCACGGCGAACCTATTGGCAGGCAGTCCTGGGCGTGCATGAATAGTGCAGTAATTTTCTTTGTTGTTTTTATGTAAGGGCAGCTTTATATGGCGCAAGATATTTTTCTGAAAATTGATGGAATAAGAGGAGAGTCACTCGAC
>JAITMI010000064.1 GCA_031277435.1 Pseudomonadales bacterium | reverse complement strand
AAGTCAATAGCAAGGTAGGGCGGGTCCGCCATGGACCTCCCCACTCACCACAGCGGCAGAAACAAGGTCAACGCCTGGTCAGCGGAAGCGGTAAATCCATAGCGCTGGTAAAAGCGCGCGGCGTCTGCATTTTTGGCGGGCTGGGCGGAGCTGTCAAGGCAAGCGCCAATTGATGTTCTGGCCGATCCGCCGCGCTTCAGCCCGCCAGGGCTTTTCTCTCTCTTTTCCCCGGCGGGCTGAGTCTTGGCCATAGCTTTGCCCGAGGCGGAAACCAAAGCGGTGCAAAGCGGAAATTTTGTAGAGCCGTGCTGGGCAATTTTTTCGATGAACGAAAAATTTACTCCACATTTGATCTTTTAGGGTTGACCTTACCCCTATCCACGGATTTATCTTCGGAAATCGAAAAATGGGAGTAAGTTAGATCAAGCGAAAACCTGCGCCGTAAATCCATCGCGGCGCGTGTTTCATAAAATCAGGCCACCCCAGCTTTACAGACCTGAGGCTTGTTACCAGTCAATAAGAAGAGTAGTCATCCGGCGCTCCCACCTCTTGCCGGGAATGATGAGCAGTTTCTTTTTTTTGACCTTCAAACCGCTCTCTTTTTGCAACGCAGCCGCGCAGGGTTCGCGCGGACGTTAAAACAACCACAAGCGGAAAAAGCGAGGGAATACCATGCACTACAAAAATACCAACGCGGGAAGAAATACACTGGCCTGGACGATTACCGCCCTGTGCGCCTCACTCATCACCCCAACGCTCAGCTTCGGCGCCAACAACGAAGAAGCTCTGGAAGAAATTCAAGTCACCGGTTCGCGCATCCGCGTCACCGATGGCATGGCCACGCCAACCCCGGTTACGGCCTTGACGCCGGACGAATTGTCCAGCTTCGAGCCGGGCGCCACCATCACCACGCAACTTGAGGAGCTGCCGCAATTCTTCGGCTCGCTTACCGCGCAAAACGGCGGCTTGGCGCTGTCGGGTACCGCTGGCGCCAGCTTCCTCAACATGCGCAACATCGGCACCAACCGTACTCTGGTACTGCTCGACGGCATGCGCATGGCGCCAGCCGACAAACGCGGCCCGGTCAACGCCGATACTCTGCCCACCGCCTTGGTGCGTTCGATAGACGTGGTGACCGGCGGCGCCTCCGCCGCTTACGGCGCCGACGCGCTCGGCGGGGTGACCAACTTTATTCTTGACCGTAATTTCCGCGGCCTGAAGGTCTCCGCCGGCAGCGGTATCAGCGAGTTCGGCGACGGTTTCCGCTGGAACACCAGCATCGCCGGCGGCAAGCAGTTCTTCGATGACCGCCTCAGCATCATTGGCTCCTTTGAAAGCCGCTTCATCGAACAGTACGAGCGCAACCCCGAAGATCTCAGCCCCGATTGGTACCAGCGCTGGAACTACGTCACCAACCCCGCGTGGCTCGCCGCCGGCTGTACCGTCAACGTGTATTGCGACGCTGGCCCGCAGCGCCTCTTGATGCCCAACGTGGCGCCGACCAATCAGTTCATATATGGCATGATCATGAACACCGGCACAATTTTGGACCGCATGGTGTTCAACCGCGCGGGCACGGAAGTGCAGCCAATTTCCAACCTCTACGGCGACTACTCATCCGACCCCACCATTACGCCGCGCGGCAACCTCAACTCCACTTCGGGCGGGCGGCTGTTTGAAATTTACAACCAATCCACCGGTACCCCGATCAGCGGCGCCGAAGTGGTGGGCCGCTCCAGTTTCACCTCGGCCAAGTGGCAGTTTACCGATGACTTTTCCGCTTACGTGCAACTGGTGCATGGCGTCTCGGAATCGAATGACGTACCCACCCGCGCCGACACCAGCGGCATCAACCTCAGTTCCACCTGTGCGCCCTTGATCGCGATCGACAATGTCTACGTGCCCGAGTTCGTGCGCCAAACCTTGCAAGCGGCGGGCAGAACCGAGTTCCGCATGGAACGTAACGGCGCCTTCTTGGGCGTACCCGACATCGGCATCAACCAGAAGGACCGCAACATCTTCACCTCCAACACCTACTCCGTGGGTTTCGAGTGGAATCTGCCGCGTGACTGGCGCATGACGGGCAGCTATTCCACCGGCAAGACCGAACGTAAATCCATGGTATACAACATGACCCGCGTGGACCGCATGTTCCTGGCCATGGACGCGGTGCGCGATCCTCAGAGCGGCAACATCGTCTGCCGCGTCAACTTGCCGCAGTACCGCCCCACGGTGGAACAATTGGCCGCGGCGGGCCTGGCCAGCGGCCTGCTGGATTCGCCCTCCAGCGCGCATCCCAATCCGGGGCCGCTGAAATCGCCGGTTGGCCTCGACAACACCATCCGCGACTGCGTGCCCTTCAACGTGATGGGTTTTGGGAATATCAGTCAAGAAGCCATCGACTACATTGGCACCGATAAAATGTCGATCGGCATTGTGGAACAGGATTTCGCCGAAGCCGTACTCACCGGTAATATCCATGACGGTTGGGGTTATGGACCGATCGGAGCTGCATTCGGCTTGACCTGGCGCGATTCCAGCTTCGTCGATGAAGCCTTCCCCACCGAAGTCGATGAACTCGGCCCGCCGCGCAACGCGCCCAACCTGGGCATCCGCGGCATTCCCGCCGGCTATACTGACGGCGCGCCCAACCTGCACCAGTTCTCCACCGTGCCTTACGTGCTTGGCGAATACAACGTGTGGGAATGGTTCACCGAATTGCAGGTGCCGTTCTGGGAAGCCGCCAATGGCATCCAGCGCCTGGGCGGCAACTTTGCCTTCCGCCGCTCCAGCTACAACATCAGCGGTTCTTCCGACAGTTGGAAAGTCGGTCTCGAAGCGACCATCATCGAGGGTCTGCGCCTGCGCGGCACCAAGTCACACGACGTGCGCGAAGCCTCCTTCGCCGAACGCTTCGACGAACAAGGCGGCGGCGGCAACGTGCGTGATCCCCTCTTCGGTGACACCAACGTCGCGATCAGCATCGTCGCCCGCGGTAACCCCAATCTGGCGCCGGAAGCCGCCAATACCAACGTGTTGGGCCTGGTATGGCAGCCAACCTGGGCCTGGGCTGACGGCCTGTCGATATCCGCCGACTGGTATGAAATCAATATCGATGGCGAAATTCAGCAAATCAGCGCGCAGGACGTTATGGACCGCTGTTTCGCCGGTGAGCAAGCGCAGTGCGCCAACATCATCCGTGATGAATTCAACATCGTGGGCACCGTGATCCGGCAATACTTCAACATGACCCACTCCATCACCTCGGGCGTCGACTTTGAAACCAGCTATCGTTTTGATCCGGATTTCTTCGCCAACCATGATGAAAACTTCAACCTGCGCTTGATAGGCGGCTACACCCTCGAACGCGCGGACACCGCCACCAATGGCACCGTGACGGATTTCACCGGCATCGCCTCGCCGCCCGATCTCACGTTTTCGGTTAACCTCAACTACGGCTTTGATGCGTGGTCGGTGGGTTTGCAGGGCCGCTTCAACGGCAGCGGCAAACGCAACCGCACCTGGATCAACGGCATACAAGCGAATGACAACATTCAATCCTCGTACACGTTCTGGAACGGCTCGCTCAACTACGGCGGCGAACTCGACTCCGGCGCCACTTGGCGAGCTGGCTTATCAGTACAAAACCTGTTCGACCGCAAACCGCTCATCAACCCCGGCAACGGCCTGGGCGGCAGCGACGGCGATGGCCGCCGTTATAACCTGAGCTTCAACATGAACTTTTAATTGATGCTCCGATCGATTCGCCGTACCTCAGCCCGCCGGGGTTTTCTCTCCCCCTTTCCCCGGCGGGCTGAGCCTTGCTGAAAATGCCGATTGACC
>JAITMI010000055.1 GCA_031277435.1 Pseudomonadales bacterium | reverse complement strand
CACGCTTGCCAGAATTTCACGTACTTCCGCCGCCGTACTGCGGCCATGCTGGGCCGCCCGCACGCGCAAGGCGCGATGCACGTCATCGGGTACATTTCTCACGGTCAGGGTGGCCATGTCACAAAACCTCTCGCTTAAGTGCGTTGACTGCAAAATATACAAATGCAGTCACTCATACAAGATGAAGTGAATTTGGCCGGCGGCGAAGCCGTCAGGCCAATAGCTCAATATCAGGAAGATTGGCAAGCACTTGGCTGTAGCTGGTGCAATGCTCCAGTGCCTGGATTACAAGCGGCAATGGTTCAGCCCAGATTTCCGGGAGATTGCGCTCTTGCGGCGATTTGATTGAAAAGGCAAGCGTTTCGTTTGGGGGATGAAACTGTGCATTTACCCCAGGCTTGTTTCCTCTGGCATCAACACGGAGCCAGCCGAATTCTTCGAGATAAACGGCATTTAGACCGTGAAGGCAATAAGGCGCGCCACTTTCACCTACGGATAGACGCTGATAGCAGAGGCCAGCGGGAATGCCATTGGCCCGCAGCAATGCGGCAAGCAAATGGCTTTTTGCGTAACAGTAGCCAGTTTTGTAGAGCAAAACATCCGAGGCTTTGCAAGTCACTGGGTTGAGTTTGAAATCAGCGCTATGGTGAATTTCATCTCTGACGAACTCGAAACATACTCGCGCAAGCTCAATTTCAGAGTTTGCGCGTGTTGCTAATTGACCAGCAAGATTTTCAACTTCCGGGGAATCGAAATCAATGTATTTACTGGCGGCGAGATAGTGGCGCATGTGTTTTTAGCCTAACGGTTATGAATTTTCGCTTTTGCGTCTAATGCCTAAATTAACCGGCGGGCCGTAGGCGCGCCAGGAGGAATGCAATGCTGGCAATCATAGAGCTATCGCCCCAGAAACGGCCCATGCATTATTTTCGTCTAAGCTAATCTCTCGCCAAGGCAACCATCTTCATCAAACTCTATCGTCATATCTGCCTGACGCCATAGCTAAGCGGCGGACGAGAGCTGTCCTGGTTGAACACAATGTCAGGCGGATAAATTATGCCAGATGGAGAGTGCACGTAAGATAGCGGCATATAAACACGCGCCTGCAAATAAAATAAAAAATAAGACCAGTAAACAGAACTGAACAGGCTGCTGACGAAGCGAAAAAGTAGCCGTAGAGTTTGTATGGCGAATACGCCCAGTACGTATGGCGGTGACTACGAGACCAAGTAACCAGCTACCAAGAACGGCAGCAACGAAAAACCCAAGAACATCAAACAAAATCATAGCTTAATGCCTCAAGCCAGGCCGCCCACGTAGGCGCTCAGCTTGAGCGCCATATTAGGCCAAATGGTGAAAATAGATTTTATGCTGAAGCGATTTCTTCGTCACCGCGTCGTCTGCGCATAACTGCTCAAATGCAGTCGCTCCCGCAAGCGGCAAGCCTCTTATATTGTGGTGCTTGGTTTTTGCGCAGGCGCTACTCGCTGGGCTCCCAAAGATAATTCCCCAAGCGGTCGATATAGCCGCGCTTGCCGTCTATGCTCACCAAGGCAAAGCCTTCGGAGAAGGGGCCGGCGTAATTGAAACGTGCTGGAATGACGAGTTCACCCTGCTTATTGATGAACCCCCACTTGCCACCCAGCATGACTGGCGCCAAGCCTTCGCTGAAAGAGCCCGCTTGTTCATAGAAGGCGGCGATAACGACATCGCCCTTGTGGTCGATGAAGCTCCAAGAGCCTGGAGGTGTGCCGCCATATGGGTTTTTTCCTAATGCGAGATTGACGGCGGCTAGCCCTTCCGAAAAAGAGTACGCGAAGTAGAAGTCACGCGGGAAGGCGCGCTCGCCATTGTGATTGATGAAGTAATGCCGTCCGTCCCCAACGACGTTCGCCACGCCCTCCGAAAATCCCCAAGCTCCCTGGAAGCTGGCGGGGATCGTTACGTTACCGGCAAGGTCGAGATAACCAAAAAGCCGCTCGGATGCTTGAGGGGCCGTGTTATCTTGGATGGCGAACATCGCCAAACCCTCGCTGAAAGAATCCAGGTATTCGTAGCGAGCTTCGATCACGATATTGCCGTCTTTGTCCTTATAGCCCTGTCTTGGATAGCCCTGCGCGTCAGTTTCCTCAAAACGCTCCAAAGCGCCTTGGGTCCGTGCAACGCTTGCCGGTTTGTCATTCAATAGCGTTCCATTGTGGTCGATGTAGCGGTACTCGTTTTCATACAAGACCGTCGCGACGCCATCCCTCATGCCTGAACCGAGCGTATAAATGGCGGGAGTGATGGGCACGCCTCGGGTATTGATGTAGCCATACTTTCCATTGACGATCACGGTGGCCACGCCTTCATTGAATTCAAAGGCGCCGGCCATGAGGATTTCCTCGGTACCCCACGCAAAGGCTGGGGTGAGGACGAAAAGTAAAATCCGGAGGAGTTTCATGCGACTGCTCCATGGGCGAGTCGCGTTACTTTATTGCATTCGGACGGAGGTGTCAGCCAAGGCAAAGGGGGGAATGGTTTGATTATCGTTGTTTACGCGGAGAATCACGCGGCTTTTCAGGAATAAAACATGAATGATGACAGCCTGTACGCCGATAGGGCGGACGTTTATTGGATGCGGCAAGCGCTGGAACTCGCGCGTGAGGCGGAAGAGGCCGGCGAAGTGCCGGTAGGCGCCGTGCTGGTGCGCGAGGGCCAACTTTTGGGGCAGGGCTACAACCGCCCCATCACTAGTTGCGATCCCAGCGCCCACGCCGAAATCGTCACGCTGCGCGCGGCGGCGGCGGCGGCGGCGAATTACCGTTTACCCGGCAGCACGCTCTATGTCACCCTCGAACCTTGCACCATGTGCGTGGGCGCCATGATTCATGCGCGTGTGGAACGCTTGGTATTCGGCGCCCTAGAGCCGCGTGCCGGCGCGGTAGTGAGCCAGCATCAGCTGGCGGCGCATCCGGCTTATAACCACCAAATGCAAGTGCAAGGCGGCGTACTGCAAGACGAATGCGCCGCGTTATTGCGGGATTTTTTCCGCCGTAAGCGTTAGGGGAATCACTGATTTTCAACGCGGATAACGCCCCGGATTCAAGAGTTCACCCAAGAGCGGCAAACACGGCGGCGGCGTGGCGTTGATCTGGCTGCACAGCCAGGCGGCGCATAGCGGGGTGCGGGTGAGGCCGTGGGAGCCGTGGGCGAGGTTGAGGTAAAGCCCGTTTTGCAGTTGGCCAACCAAGGGCAGGCGGTCGGGGGTGATGCAGCGGCTGGCGCGGCGCTGCGATAGCGGTTGGCGCGCGCTGAAGGCGGCGCCGAGTTCGGCGCTGCAATCGCGCAGTTGGTCGAGGTGCCAGGCTTGCCGCTCTGCGTTGGCCTCAATGCCGTCGCCGCCGAGGTAGTAGCTGCCGCCGATGCTTTGCACCTGCGTCCCCGGTACCAAATAACTTTGCCCGCACACTACGCTGCGCACGGTGGCGGCGGCTTCGTACACATCCACTTGGCCGCGATTGCAGATGAAAGGCAGATGCGCGAGGGCCGGGAATAGCGCGGCTTCGCTGCTGTTGGCGAGTATCACGAGATCAAATGCTTCCGTTGAGAGTTGAGCGCCCGTGTTGCCTTGCAATAGCCAGTGATCGCCGTGATTTTGGAACGATTTAACATCGCTAAGCAGATTGACGCTGATGTTGGATTGACTGACATAGCGCGCGCAAAGTTCGGGCGGCGACAGCCAGCCGGAATCAGGAAAGAACAGCGCCGGGTGTTGCAAAGGCACGCCTGCTTGAATGCTGGCGGCATCGACGTCGAGATAGCGCAGCAAGGCGCTGGGGTAGACTGCTTCTTCCAGAATTGCGGCGAAACGCCGCTGTAGCGTGGCGGTAGTGGCGACTTGCAGATGGCCGCAGCCTTGCCAGTTCAGCCCCAGCGCTTGCGCCAGCCCGCGGTAATAGCGGGTGGCGTGCAAATAGGCGTAGAGATTGAAATGGCTGTCGGGCGCCTGCCGTTTTACCGGGCGGAAATGCAAAATGCCCTGCGGATTGCCGGAAGCGGCGCTGGCGAGCGCGGCTTCGCGTTCAAATAAAGTGACTTGCCAACCGCTTTGTGCCAACGCGAAAGCCGTGCCGCAACCAGCGAGGCCGCCGCCGACGATGGCCACGCTGCCGCGCGGCCTCGGCGCTGGCGCGCTGACATCGCCGCGATAAACGCCGCGCAGCATGTGGCGCTTGAGAGAAAAACCGGGAGTTTTTTCGATAGCGAACCCAGCGTTCCCTAATGCCTGGCGCACTTCGGCGGCTACTGAATAGGTGGCGAGCGTGGTATCACGGCGGCAAAACCGCGCGAGTTGCCGCAGCAATTGTTCTTGCCATAGCGCGGGATTGAGTTTGGGCGAAAAACCATCGAGAAACAGTGCATCAACACCGAAGAAAACTCGCGGGCGGCATAAATGACCGAGCAGTTCTTGCGCATCGCCGTACAGCAGCGTGAGCGATACCGTTGAGTCACTATCACCCAAACGCAATTGATGCAGCCCGGCGCTGTGTTCGGGATATTGGGTGAGCAGTTGCGCGCTTTCTCTTTCCAGTTCTGGCCAGCACGCGTGCAGGCGGCGCAGGTCGTCGCGGCGGATCGGGTGCAATTCGCAGGCAGCGTAGTGCAGCCGTGCGTTGCGCGGCGCGCGCTGGCGCCAGAGTTTCCAGGTATTGAGAAAATTAAGGCCGCTGCCGAAACCGAGTTCCAGAATCACGAAATCCTCGGCGCCCAAAGCGGCGAAGCGGCGCGGCAGCTCGTTGCCGTCGAGAAATACATGGCTGCTTTCCCCCAGCGCATCGGCTTTGGAAAAATAGACGTCGCCGTAATCGCGCGATTCGGGCAGACCTTCGCTGTTCCAATCAAGGCGCGGCGGCGGCAGGTGCAGGGAGGGTAAACGGGTGGCGGTCATGGGCGGGCGGGGCAAGCGGAGGGCAATGTTGTATCATAGGCAAAGTTTTACCGGGATTGCAGCGATTCTTTATATTGACTCTTGTTATGTTCATTCTTCGCCGCAATCTTCAACGAGTTTGGTCAACGGAGCCTTGGGCGATGCGCATACATCCTGACAGTAGTATTTTCATGTTGCTGAGCGTTTTGTTGCTACACGGTTGCGCCAGCGGGGGCAGTGTATTTGGCGGCGACCCCATCGTCGATCTGGCGGGGGTTAACGCGCAAGTCTATAACCGCGACTTGGCCGATTGCCGTACTTACGCCGATCAGGTGCAAACGGGCCGCCGCACGGTGGCCAGCGCCGCCACTGGCGCCGTCGTGGGCAGCCTCTTGGGCGCGGCGGTGGGCAACAGCGACAGCGCCCAGGCCATCGGCGGCGCCGGCGGGGTGATGGGCGGGGTCAGCGGCGCCAGCGCGGCCATGTCCGAGCGCCAGCAGGTCTTGCGCAATTGCCTGATCGGGCGCGGTTACCGGGTGCTCAACTAAACCGGGAAGCCCCCGCCGCGTGCTATACTCAGCGCCCTTTTTTCGGCGGGGCGGCGCATGCAGTTTTCCACCATCGGCATCATCGGCAAGCAGGGTAATCGCGACATCATCGATTCCCTGCACACCCTCATCGCGTTTCTGCGGCAGCAGCGGGGCTTGGACATCGTGGTGGACCACAATGTGTCCGGCCTCTTGCAGCCGCATGATTTTCGCGTGTGCTCGCGCGAGCGGATGGGCGGGGTGTGTGAACTCGTCATCGTGGTCGGCGGCGACGGCAGTATGCTCAAGGCCGCCGCCGTGCTGGCCGAACAAAACCTGCCGGTGGTGGGCATCAACCGTGGGCGGCTCGGCTTTCTCACCGATATATTGCCCGATGAAATCGAATCCGCCCTGGGGCCGATTCTGACCGGCCGTTACAAAGTGGAAGGGCGCTTCCTGCTCGAAGTGACGCTCACCCGCGACGGCGGCACCCAGCTCATCGGTTCCGCCATGAATGACATCGTGCTGCATCCGGGCGTGGCCGCGCAGATGATCGAATTCGAACTGCACATAGATGACCAATACGTCTATAACCAAGCCTCCGACGGCCTGATCGTCGCCACGCCGACCGGCTCTACCGCCTATGCCATGTCAGCCGGCGGGCCGATTCTGCATCCGGGGCTCGACGCGGTGGTATTGGTGCCGATGTATCCGCACAGTTTCAGCGCGCGCCCGATTGTGGTGAGCAGCGGCAGCGCGATTCGCGTAGTGGTGGGCGCGCGTCATAGCCACAGCGCGCCGCAGATCAGTTGCGACGGCTCGGTGGAATTCACCACTCAGGCTGGCGATGTGCTCAATATCCGCCGCAAGGAACGCGAACTCAGGCTCTTGCATCCCGAAGATTACGATTACTACGCCACCTGCCGCAGCAAGCTGGGCT
>JAITMI010000040.1 GCA_031277435.1 Pseudomonadales bacterium | reverse complement strand
TGACGTGGCCTGGTTTGATTTTGCGTGCTTGACTTTGTAGGGGCAGGCCCCCGTGCCTGCCCTTGCCGACGGATGCCACGGAACGAAGGGCAGGCACGGGGGCCTGCCCCTACGGATTCAGATTCGTGCATTGCATAGGGGCGACCGGCTGGCCGCCCCTAGCGTGTGAATCGAGGTCAAGCCTCAACGCTTGTTTTCCACTTCCAGATGTAAAAGCTCCGCGATCTGATTGAAGTCGCCGGTGAATACCGCGCCCATGATCTGCGGTTGCAACTGCGCGATGCTGCCGCCAAGTTCCGGATTGATGCGAATTTCCAGCGTTGAACCACCGGCCAAAAACTCCACGACTTCGGCGCTGATGCTTTGTACCAACGCTTGCGCTTCTGGCGGCACCATGGCGGAGGCGCTGCTGACCTGGCTGATCATGAGGGCGCGGGCATCCTCGGGGCTTATGCCGTTTTGCGCGGCGGCGGTGTTCAGCGCGAAGTCGAGAAAGCCGTCGTCAGCGAAAGAGAGGGTGAGGCTGGGTATTTCAGCGGTGCCCATCAGTTCGCTCATCATCACCATCGCCGCCGTGGGATCGGTGGGGTCGTATTGGCTGGAATCAAAATTTTCAATGGCAACACCACGCAGGGTGCCGTCCATGTTGAACGAGACAACATCTGGAAAGCCGAAATTCGACTTGAATTCGATCTGGTTGTTGTCGTCAGGTTCATAGTTGTAGTTGAAGCGCATCTTGATTGGCATGGTGTCGCCTTTGAATAAAAGATCCCTGACTTCGGGGGGCATGGGCTCCGAACCGCTTTGCGCGAACAGGGCGTCGATGCCGTCGGGGAACTGCACGCCTTCTATTTCCATATCGATGTGCCAAGGCGTCTCGTGCGAGTAGTCATAATCGTTGATGCGCAGGTTTTGCAGTACTGATTTTTGACCATTTTGCTCGAGACGTAAGTTGCTCATGGTGATGACGCCGGTCGGGCTCACGTCCACGCTGTCATAGCTCACGTTGTCGTATTGGCCGCTGGCGTTGAGCGCGGCAACGAATTCATCCGCCTTCACGTCCGCTTTCTGGTTGACGAAAAAATAACCGCCGACCACCAGTACCGCTACAGCGGCGGCGCCAGCGCCAATCAAAATTTTACTGTTCATAATTCACTCCGGTTGTTGTTAATTGGAACGGTTGAGCGCCGCGTCAGCGACGAGTTTGAGACCTGTACGGTACGGGCTGTCCGGTAGCGCTTCGAGAGTTTGGAGCGCCGCCGCGATGCGGGTTTCGGCCACTTTGCGCGTGTAGTCGAGGGCGCCGCAAGAACGCACGGCATCAATGATAGCCTGTAAATGCTCTAGGCCGCCTCCGTGCACAATGGCGTTCTTGATTAGCTCGCGCGCGGCGGGGTCGCCGTGTTCCAGGGTGTAGATCAAGGGCAGGGTGGGTTTACCTTCGGCGAGGTCGTCGCCCACGTTCTTGCCGAGCGCGCTGGAATCGCCGCTGTAATCGAGCACGTCGTCGATCAATTGAAAGGCCATGCCCACATCGAGGCCGAAATCGTGCAGAGCGTTTTGGATGCGCTCTGGCGCGCGCGCCAGGATGCCCGCGCTTTGGCAGGCGGCGGCGAACAGAATCGCGGTCTTGTGGCGGATCACTTCCATGTAGGCGGCTTCGCTGGTGTCGGGATTGTGCTGGTGTACCAGTTGCAGCACTTCGCCTTCGGAAATACGGTTGGTGGTGGTGGCCATCACGTCCATGATTTTCATGTCGCCGATGTTCACCAAGAGCTGAAACGCGCGCGAATAAATGAAGTCGCCCACCAGGACGCTGGAGGGATTGCCCCATTGCACGTTGGCGGTGGGGCGGCCACGGCGCATTTCGGACATGTCCACCACGTCGTCGTGGAGCAGCGTGGCGGTGTGCAAAAATTCGATCACGGTGGCGAGGTCGATATGATGCGCTCCGCTATAACCCAGCGCGCGGGCGCACAGCAGCACCAAAGTAGGGCGCATACGTTTGCCGCCGGCTTCGACGAGATAATGGCCAATGCTTTCCACCAGCGGCACCTGGGAGTGCAACTGGCTCACCACTTTCTGGTTGAGCAAGGCAAAATCGTCGGCGACGATGTGATGGATGTGACTGACCATGGCCGGACTGTGTGAAGAAAAATACGGGCAAATTGCCGGTGCCCGGCAAACGGGGCGGCATCCTACTGTTTGCCGGAGGCTAATTCAATGAAAACCAAGGAGCTTTTTGAAGCAAGTTCTTGAGATTGCCCAGCATAACGCTTGCGCGTATCGGCCCCTTTCCGTACAATTGCCGCCCTTTGACGCCCTGCCCTTTGGGGCAGTTCAGATAAGCGTCTGATCGAATTGAAGATTTTGCCGGTTCGGCGCACTTAATCCCTCAAATTAGCGCCCAGCCTTTGGAGAAAACTATGTACGCGGTTATTGAAAGTGGTGGCAAACAGCACCGGGTCAGCGAAGGCGAAGTGCTGAAGCTGGAAAAAATCGAAGCTGGCGCTGGCGAAAGCATCAGCTTCGACAAAGTGCTCTTGGTGGGTGAGGGCGCGGACGTGAAAGTCGGCGCGCCTTATGTAGAAAGCGGCAAAGTCACCGCCGAGGTGCTGAGCCACGGCCGCGGCGACAAGGTCACCATCATCAAATTCCGCCGCCGCAAGCACTATCGCAAGCAACAGGGCCACAGACAGTGGTTCACTGAAGTCAAAATCACCGGCATCAGCGCCTGAGATAGCGACTACAGTTCCGCTCACGACTTCGTTTATAGGAGAAGCACAATGGCTCATAAAAAAGCAGGCGGCAGCACCAGTAACGGCCGCGACTCGATTGCCAAACGCCTTGGCGTAAAACGCTTCGGCGGTCAGCACGTATTGGCGGGCAACATTCTGGTGCGTCAGCGCGGCACCAAGTTCCACGCCGGTGAAAACGTCGGCCTGGGCAAGGACCACACCCTGTTCGCCTTGGCCGAAGGCAAGGTGAAGTTCCAGGTCAAAGGCCCGCAAAGCCGCACCTATGTCAGCATTGACGCGGCAAGCATCTGACGCTTCGCGCCGGATCGCGAAAAAAAGCCCTGTTTCGTACAGGGCTTTTTTTTAATTTACTCAGCGGAAAAGCAGCGCGTGAAATTCGTCGATGAAGCGGAAATCGTGGTGGAAGCCGGCAAGGGCGGCAACGGCTGCCTGAGTTTTCACCGGGAAAAATTCATCGACCGCGGCGGCCCCGACGGCGGCAACGGCGGCGATGGCGGCAGCATCTATCTGGTGGCCGACAGCGGCCTCAACACCCTGGTGGATTTCCGCTTCCAGCCGCGTTATCGCGCCCAGGCGGGCGAATCGGGGCGCAAAAGCAACAGCACTGGCGCCAGCGGCGCCGATCTCTACGTCAAAGTGCCGGTCGGCACCAGCGTCTACGAAGCCGATACGCAGGAAATGCTCGGCGACCTGCTCAGCCCCGGCCAGACCTTGCTGGTGGCGCAGGGCGGGCGGCATGGCCTCGGTAACGCGGTGTTCAAATCCAGCACCAATCGCAGCCCGCGCAAGACCACCAGCGGCAAGCCCGGCGAAGTGCGCCGCCTGCAATTGCAGCTCAAAGTGGTGGCGGACGTGGGCCTTTTGGGCCTGCCCAATGCTGGCAAATCCTCGCTGATCGCCGCCGTGTCCTCGGCGCGGCCCAAGGTGGCCGATTATCCCTTCACCACCTTGGTGCCGAATCTCGGCGTGGTGCGGGTGGGCGATGACAGCAGCTTCGTGATGGCCGACATTCCGGGCCTCATCGAAGGCGCTTCCGAAGGTGCTGGCCTCGGCATCCGCTTCCTCAAGCATTTGGCGCGCACCAAGGCGCTGTTGCACCTGGTGGACGTGGCGCCGCCGGATCAGAGCGACCCGGTGGACGCCGCCCGTACCATCATCGAGGAACTGGAACGCTTTTCGCCCACCCTCGCCACCCGCGAACGCTGGCTGGTGCTGAACAAGATCGACCTCTTGCCCGAGGACGAGCGCGACGCGCTGATCGCTCACTGGCGCCAAGCCTTGCCCTGGTCTGGCCCCATCTACGCCATTTCCGCCGCCCAGCGCCAAGGCACGCGCGAGTTGTGCGAGGAGCTGATGAAGCTGATTTCGCGTCAGCAGCGCGACTTGGCGGACGACCCCGCACTACGCGAACAGCAGCAGCGCGAGCAGGAACAAATGGAATACGAAATCCGCCAGAGCATCGCCCGCGCGCGCGAGCTATGGCGTGAGCGCCATCAAGGCGCCGATGCCGCCGATGAGGATGACGGCTTCGACGTGGACGTGGAATACATCAGAGACTGACTATGAGCAGGGCAGCCCTCACCCAAGCCAAGACCTGGGTCATCAAGATTGGCAGTTCACTCCTCACCGACAACGGCAAGGGGCTCAACCGCGACAGCATCGCGCGCTGGGGCCAGCAGATCAGCGCCTTGCAGGATGAAGGGCTGGACGTGGTGCTGGTGTCCTCCGGCGCGGTCGCCGAGGGCGTGCGGCGTTTGGGCCTGCCGGGCCGCCCCAGCGCCATCCACGAACAGCAAGCCGCCGCCGCGGTAGGGCAGATGGGCTTGATTCAAGCCTATGAATCGCAGTTTCAAGCCTTCGGCAAACGCACCGCGCAGATACTGCTCACGCACGACGACCTCTCCAACCGCAAGCGCTATCTCAACGCGCGCAGCACCTTGCGCACGCTGCTCGACTTGCGGGTGATTCCGGTGATCAACGAAAACGACACCGTCGTCACCGACGAAATCTGCTTCGGCGACAACGACACCCTCGGCGCCCTGGTCGCCAACCTGATCAACGCCGATGTGTTGGTGATTCTCACCGACCAGGCCGGCGTATTCGACGCCGACCCGCGCCACAACGCCGATGCGCGCCTCATCAGCGAAGCCAAGAGCAGCGACGACATGCTGTTGGCGGTAGCCGGCGGCAGCGGCGCCTTCGGCAAGGGCGGCATGTTGACCAAGATCCGCGCCGCGCGGCTGGCGGCGCGCTCCGGCACCGCCACCTGCATCGTGCACGGTAGCAGCCCCGATGTGCTCTTGGCGCTGCGCAAAGGCGAATCCCTCGGCACCTTGCTGGTGGCCGACAAACAGCCGGTGGCGGCGCGCAAACAGTGGCTGGCGAATCACTTGCAGGTACGTGGCCGCCTCACGCTCGACGCCGGCGCGGTGCGCGTATTGAAGTCGCAGGGCAAGAGCCTCTTGCCGGTGGGCGTCAAAGCCGTCAGCGGCAATTTCAAACGCGGCGACCTGGTCGCCTGCCTCGACGAAGCCGGCGCCTCCATCGCCCACGGCTTGGTCAATTACGACGCCGATGAAGCCCAGCGCATCGCCGGCCACTCCAGCGAACAAATTTTCGCGCTCTTGGGTTACGAGGGCGATCACGAGATGATTCATCGCGATAATCTGGC
>JAITMI010000039.1 GCA_031277435.1 Pseudomonadales bacterium | reverse complement strand
GAGTGATCGCCACCGACAACAACGCCGCCGCGATTCACGCCGCCGCTTACAATTTGGAACGATCAATTCCACCAGGTCATTTCGCGGTGATGCTGGATGATTGCGCCGCCGCGCTACATACACCAGTCGATCTGATTGTGTGCAATCCGCCTTTTCATCAAGGCTTCGCGGTGGAAGGCGCGCTCACCGAGCGCTTCCTCGCCGCCGCCAGGCGCTTATTGAAACCGAACGGTCAAGCACTCTTCGTGGTCAATGCGTTCATTCCGCTTGAACGCAAAGCGGCGGCCATGTTCGGCGCGATAAACACGCTCGCCAATGACCGCCGCTTCAAAGTGCTGAGCCTCAGCCGCCCCACGCCCATCAATTAGCGGGCGCTGGCGGGTACCAGAAATAGGAATGACAGGCTTCACAGGCCTGATCGAGCAATTCGCCGGACTCATCCAGGGCATTTACGTCACGCGCGTCAACGGCGTTCAATAGTTGCATGGCGACGGACTGAAACGCGCTGGCGAAACCATTAAATACCGGACGTTCATTTTCCAGCGCAGTTTGAATTTGCTCCGGCGGATAAGCATAGGGAATTTCCGGATCGGTGCCCGCGCCCTCGGGCGCTACGCGGCGGCCTGGAATCAGCAAGGAATTACCGCCTTCAATGAGGCTGACGACGTTATGACGCAGCGCCAGCCAGTCGGCATCCGTCTCGGGCTGATAGACATGTACGCCCGTCTCATTGATCTCGGTGCGCACTGACTCCCACAAGGCATCGGCGTTGGGGTCAATGACGCTATCCATCAGGTCACGAATGGTGCTCACGGTATTGAATTCGCTGACGCTGCTTTGCGCGCCGCCCTGGCTACTCGCCAGCAGGAACGCGCTCAAGCTCAGCAGCCTAAGGATTTGTTGTTGCGCTTGCATGACGGCACTCCACGGCAAAGAACGGGCGATTACCGGGCTTATTCGGGGCGGTACCAATAATTCAGATGGCAGGATTCGCAGGCTTCGTCGAGCAGCGCGCCGTATTCGCTGAGTTTTTCCACGTCGCGGTTATTGACCGCATCCAACAATTGCACCGCGGCGGCTTGTAAGCCTTGCGCGAAACCGTCCCAGGCAATGCGGTCTTCATCGAGTTTGGCTTGTACTTCGTCGGGCAGATATTCGTAGAGCGGAAATTCCGTGGTGGAGCCCGGCGGCGCCACGCGGCGGCCTGGGATCATCAGCGCGTTGCCGCCTTCGATGATCGACACCGCCGCGTAGCGCAGCGCCAGCCATTCCTCGTCGGTTTCCGGTTGATATTCGTGATAGCCGGTTTCGTTCGCCTCGGCGCGCACCGAGTTCCACAAGAGATCGGCGTTGATGTCGATCAGCGCGTTCATCACGTCGCGGATGGTGGCCTGGGTGTTGAACTCACTGTAGGCGGCCGCATCCGGCGCGGCGGCGGCAATGGCCGTGTTCTGCGATTCGGCGCCGCCGCAAGCGGCGAGGATGCCAAACGCTAACAGGGTAAGGGCTTTTTTCATGATGCAGCTCCAGTGTCGATGACCCGCCGATTATACGGAAGCGCCTTATTGCTGTCTTAACACGCCGTGTTTTTCAGCCGTCACTTTTGCCTTCTTGCGCGCATCGAGGCAGCCTTTGACGATCAATAGCGTCAAGGTCAAGGCCACGCCCAGCCACTGCGGCCATTCGGGCAGGCAGAGCTTCTGCCCCACGTACACCAGAATCAAGGCCAGCACGCTGCGCACCCATTGTTCGTCGATGCGCGTGGTCATGTGGCTGCCGATCCAGATGCCCGGCACCGAGCCCACCAGCAAAGTGCCCAAGAGGCCATAATCCACCGTGCCCAGGCTGGCGTGGCCAAGGCCAGCGACCAGCGTTAGCGGCACGGCATGGGCCACGTCGGAGCCGATGATGCGATTGATATGGATGTTGGGGTACAGCAAGAGCAAGGCCGTCACCCCCAGCGCGCCGGCGCCCACCGAGGTGAGCGTCACCATCACGCCGAGGAACAAGCCCAGCGCGACGGTAATGAAAGGCACCAGTGGCCGCGGCAGATGGTCTTCGTGCTGAGTGGTCTTCAATAATTCATGGCGGAAAATCACCGACAAGGACGTCAGCAACAGCGCCACGCCCAGCCAGAAGCGGATGCTCGTCACCACCGTTTCGGAATCCAGGCTGTAATGGCCGATGAACCAGGTGGTAACAAAGGAAGCCGGCACGCTGCCCAAGCCCAGCAGCCCCACGATGCGCCAGTCGATATTGCCCAGCCGCCCATGCGCCAGCACGCCCACGCTCTTGGTGAGGCTGGCGTAAAGCAAGTCCGTGCCCACCGCCACGGTGGCCTTGACGTTGAAGAACAAGAGCAGAATCGGCGTCATCAAGGACCCGCCGCCCACGCCAGTCAGCCCCACCAGCCAGCCCACCGCGAAGCCTGCTACCACGAAACCCCAGTCCATACCGCTTCCCCATCTTGCGCATACACATAAAAGTGGGGCGCACTGTAGCGGCACAGCTTATTTCCGTAAAATGATTTTTTGGTCTATCTAATGCCTTTTAGGCATATTGATCAGGGGTTACAACGCTCATCCATTCGCATGGCGGCAAGCGGATTATCAGCCTCGATGTAAGCGTAGATCGCCTCGCGATCCTCGGAGGCTTGGCGTGACCAGATAACTTGCACGGTCTCTTGCATGGCCTCTTGTCATGACCCGCTTGTTTGAAGATCCCTGCGCGTCGCGGCGCGACGAGCCGCGAACTTGGCCGCAACCTCGTCATTCGTGAAAGTTCTCCCCGCACGAAAATCCGCCCGGCCAGCGTCAACTTTGCGGCGCAGAAATTCCGCGTACTCGTGCGCCTGGCTGCGCTGCTCAATGTAGTCACGCATCAGCTCGCGCACGACCTGAGAGGCAGGCCGGTCAGCGGCGGCGACAGCAGCCATGAAACTGTCGCGCAACTCCGGTTCCAACTTCATCGTGAAAACAGCTTTTGACATGGGATACCCTCAGCAAATTAGTACTTACCAGTATATACCCAGTCAGTAATTGTGCGGCAGGTTGATGCGCAGAAGCGCCTTCAGCGCATCCCCGCCCCTGGCGGCCCAGCACGCAGATATTGCTTGGGCCAGGCCGCCGTTTGGCCGAGTTCCCGCGCGGCGTGCAAAGGCCAGTACGGATCGCGCAGCATTTCGCGGCCCAAGAGCACCAGGTCGGCCTGGCCGCTGCGGATGATGTGGTCGGCTTGCGCGGGCGCGCTGATAAAGCCGACGGCGGCGGAAGCAATGCCGGCTTCGCGGCGCACGCGGGCGGCGAATTCGGTTTGAAAGCCGGGGCCAGCGGGAATCTTCGCATGAGGAACCAAGCCGCCGCTGGAAACATCAACAAGATCGACGCCCAAGCCTTTCAATTCGCGGCACAACTCTACCGTTTCATCCGCGTTCCAGCCGCCTTCCGCCCAATCGGTGGCGGACAGGCGAATCAAGAGCGGCAATTCCTCCGGCCACACGGCGCGCACGGCGCTGGTGACTTCGCGCACTAGCCGCGTGCGGTTGGCGAAGCTGCCGCCGTATTCGTCGCTGCGCTGGTTGGAAAGCGGCGACAGGAACTGATGCAGCAGATAACCATGCGCGGCATGGATTTCCACGCTCTTGAAACCCGCCTGGTGCGCGCGCCGCGCCGCCGCCGTGAACTGCTCGATGACCTGGCGGATACCGGCGCCATCAAGCGCTTGCGGCTCCGCATACTCCACACCAAAGGCGAGCGGCGAGGGCGCGACGATCTCCCAGCCGCCCTCATCCGCCGTAAGCGCACGCTGCGGCTGCCAGCCAAGGCTGATGCTGCCCTTGCGCCCGGCATGGGCGAGCTGAATCGCCGCCGCGCAACCTTGCGTTTCCATGAAGCGCACGATGCGCGCCAAGGGCTCGATTTGCGCTTCATTCCACAATCCCATGTCATCCGCGCTGATGCGCCCCTCTGGCGCCACCGCCGTAGCCTCGACGATCACCAGCGCCGCGCCGCCCACCGCGCGGCTGCCGTAGTGCGCGAAATGCCAATCCTGCGCCACGCCCTCGCGCGCCGAATACTGGCACATCGGCGACACGGCGATACGGTTGGGCAAGCTGAGGCTGCGTAATTGGAGAGAATCGAACAAGTGCGGCATGGCAAAAACTCCTGAATAAAACGCCTGGATAAAACCCCTGAATGGAACGATGCGCATGGTAAAGCAATTCATGCGCGGGCAGCCGTCAAGGCGCTATGGCCAGCCGTTCACATGACCTAAAACAAATTTGTTTTTATTGATTGACTAAATAAACAAAATAAAATACAGTACGCGCCAATGGAGATGGACGCTCGCTTTCACCGCTTCGTTGCCCGTTTGCGAAAGCGGAAACCCAAGTAGTTCGAGGCCGGTTGGTTGAACGGGGATCGTTCGTAGTAGCCAGCCGGATTTCGAGGGTTTCCGCTTTCGCAAGCGGGTGGCGAGCAGTTTTTGCGACACGGGTTACAATCAATATAATTTTTACCCGCTTAGTCTCAAAAAGGAGAGGCGCGATGCCCAAAGTCGGCATGCACCCGATACGGCGCCAACAATTGATTCGCGCCACTCTTACCACCATCGATCAAATCGGCCTGGCTGATACCACGCTCGCCCAGGTTGCCAGTACCGCCGGTTTGTCCCCTGGCATCGTCAGCCATTATTTTGGCGACAAGGATGGCCTGCTCAACGCCACCATGCGGCAAGTGCTGCGCGAATTGCACGCCGCCATCGCCAAATACCGGCGTGAAGCGCGTGATGATTTACCCAAGACGCAGTTACAAGCCATCATCGACGCCAACTTCGACGACAGCCAGGTGAATCCCACCGCCATGCGCGCCTGGCTGACCTTCTGGGCCGCGAGTATGCACCGGCTGGAACTGGCGCGTTTGCAGCGCGTCAACGACCGGCGCTTGTATTCCAATATCTGCTGGCAATTCCGCCGCGCCCTGCCCGTGGAACGCGCCCGCGACGCCGCGCGCGGCCTGGCGGCGATGATCGACGGCCTCTGGCTGCGCGGCAGTCTCAGGGACAGCCAGTTCGACGTTGAACAGGCGCGCACCATCGCTTATGACTATCTGAACCGGCAATTGGAAGGTTTGGTCTGAAACAGCGCGCGGCGGCGAATATCGAGCCCATGAGATAGGACACAAGCCGTGGATTTCACTTTCTGGCAATGGCTGTTGCTGCTCTTGGCCGCCGTGTCATTCGGCTTCTCCAAAACCGGTTTGCCGGGCGCTTCGCTACTGGCGGTAGCGGTCCTGCCTAACCTGATGCCGGCGAAAAGCGCTACCGGCGTGGTGCTGCCGCTATTGATCTTCGCCGACCTGTTCGCGTTCTTCATTTACCGCAAGCATTTGGAATGGCGGCGCGTGGGCCGCTTGCTGCCTTGGGCGGTGGCCGGGGTGATCCTGGGCTGGCTGGCGCTGGGCCGCATTGATGACGGGCAAGCCGCGCATCTGGTGGGCGTGATCGTCGCCCTGATGCTGGCGACGCATCTATGGCGCCGCCGCACCGGCAGCGATAACGCGGCGGCACAGGCGCCCGCCTGGTTCGGCCCGCTGATGGGCCTGTTCGCCGGCTTCACCACCATGATCGCCAACGCCGCCGGGCCAGTGATGACCTTGTACCTGTTGGCGATGCGCCTGCAAAAACTGGAATTTCTCGGCACCGCCGCGGCGTTTTTTCTCTTTATCAACTGGCTCAAACTGCCCTTCGCTGTGCAACTGGGCCTGATCAGCGGCGACAGCCTATGGCTGAACCTGTGGCTGCTGCCAGCGGTGGCGCTGGGCGCGGTAGCGGGGCCGGGCATCATCGCGCGCATCGATCAGCGGCTGTTTGAAAACATCACCTTGAGCCTGTCGGCGCTGGCGGCGGTCAAGTTATTGTTGACCTGAATAAACAAAATGCGCCCGTCTTATGAGGGGGCCATGTTTACCACTGCGTCTGTTCCATAACTTGCCGGTACGCAACCCACTGCGTGGAGCCAGCCGCTAGAACCAGTGTTTCAGGTGTAATCAACTCCTCGGCGAACAAACGGTGCAGCTCGCTTTGCGATACTGGGCCGGCGGGATTTTTGTCCTTGTCAATGTAATGGAACTGCCGCGCGGCTGTCTGGCGCGCTTCAATATCTTCAGCAATTTGTTTGACTTTTTCCTGGGCCTGGCCGACCAGCGCCTTGCCTCCTTCGAGCGCCTTCGCCGCCAGGTCTTTACTTCCGGACAAGGCGCGTTCGCCCAGTTTTTTCGCTGACGTGCCCGCGACACCTAGCAATTGATTCAGGCGTTCGCCGTCTTCATCGGTGGCAAAGCTCTGCATCGAGCCAATATGGCTGACGTTGGGGTCATCCTGCTGAAACTCCAGGTACGGCGCTGCCTTGAAGCCAAGGCTATTGGCAAACAGCACTTCTGGAAGGCGACTGCGGCGAGTGTTGTAATTGCGTACCGCGGTGTTGTACTTGCGGCGAACATTTTCCAGTTCATGCTCGCAGCGCTGAATGCTGTCAATCAAGCGTTGATACTGGTCATTGGCCTTGAGGTCTGGAAAGCGCTGCGCCAAGCCATTTACCGTCGCCAATACCATTCCAGATTGTTGGTGCATGGTGGCCATGGAGGCGGCGGTGGAGATATCGCCCGACACCTTCATCACCACTAATTTTTCAGATTCCTGGTAGCTCTTCACCACGTCGATCAGTTGATTGATCAAGCCCACCTGCTTTTTAGCCACCACGCCGGTGTT
>JAITMI010000001.1 GCA_031277435.1 Pseudomonadales bacterium | reverse complement strand
ATGGCGCGTAGATGCAGGTTGCCGTCGTCGCGGTCGCTGAGCGCGGGGTGATACACGTAAAAGCGAAAATCCTTGAACTGGCGCAATAGGGCGCATACGGCATCGGGGTTGTCGAAAGGCAGATAGGCGATGATCTTGCCCGGCTGTACTTGCGTGGGGTCGGGCGGACGCGGTAAATCCACGATTGGCGGTAGAATATTTTGATCGAAATGATGCCAATGCAGCCCCACCAGCGTGCTCACCGGCGCATAATATTTCATGAGCGCGTTGATCAGCGGGTTATCGCCGCGGCGTGGAATCCGCTGTAAAAAAGCGTATTGATTGCTGATGCCGGTGACGGGAATATTGCGCTTGCGCGCGGCGTGGCAGATTACTGGCTCATAGTCCGAGATCACAAGGTCATATCCGCTGAAATCAAAATCGTTCACGTCGCGCCAGAATTGCCGTAAATCGGCTTGCCGTAGCGTATCGAACACGGCGATGCGGCCATCGCGCGCCACGAAACTAAGGCCCTTGCGCCATTCAAATTCAGCGATGGCGCCAAGCCCCTGTTCGCGTGGCCGGCTGCTCAAGAGCCAGGTGACTTCAAGCTGAGGAAAATTCTGGAACGCCGCGTGCATAGCCAGCGCGCGGCTGATGTGGCCGTTGCCGGTTCCTTGTACGCCGTACAGTATGCGCATCATGCCAAGCCCGTGTTTATCGTATGTTCGCGGCATTTTGCCCGCGCGGGATAAATTGACGATTAAACGGACTTAAAGGTTCAGTTAAAGCTCGCTACCATGAGATTTTTTCAACAACAGGAGACCGCCATGAATCCCATTCCCCTGGGGCGTTACCGCCACTACAAGGGCCGCGACTACAGCGTGCTTGGCTTTGCCCGGCATTGTGAGACCGAAGAAATCCTGGTGCTGTACGTGCCGCTATACGGCGCGGGCGGTTATTGGGTGCGGCCTTTGGCGAATTTTACTGAAACCGTGCTGGTCGAAGGCCAAGCGGCGCCACGCTTCAGTTACCTAGAGTAGCGCGTGGATTTAATCGTTCTTAACGTAACTGTGTGACAGTGCATTTTGCTTGTCATTGCCTGACGGGCGTAAGAACGATTCCACGGAGCTTGATATGACGGTTCAGCGTGAGCTACACGATCTTTGGCGCTACATGGAAGACCTGTTGGTCCAAATTCAAACGGAATCCGCCGCCACCTTGGCGGAATGGCGCCCGCGCATCGCCGATCAAGGTTTTATCGGCAGCGCCAGCAATCTGGCGGCATATCTGGCGTTGCGGCACCGCGATTTACGTCCTTTGCAGCGCAAGTTGATGGCGCTGGGCTTGTCATCGCTGGGGCGGATCGAAAGCCGGGTATTTCCCAGCTTGCAAGCCCTCAACGCATCGCTGGCGGCGATTTGTGGTGAAAAGTCAAAAAAATGGCCGAGCCAAGATGCCTTTTTCGCCGGTGAAACACTGATCGAACAACGCAGCGCGGCGATCTTCGGCGTTTGCCCAGAAGAGCGCCCCGTCGCCTTGCTGTGCACCTGCCCCAGCGAAGCCGCGAGCGACCCCGCTTTCATGCGCATGTTGGCGCAACATCGCGTCGAGGCGATCCGCATCAATTGCGCGCATGATGATCCTGACGCCTGGGCGCGCATGATTGGCCATGCTCGCGCCGCCGAAAGCCAAGCGGGTCATCGTATGCGCATTTTCATGGATCTTGGCGGCCCCAAGATACGCAGCGGCGCGGTACGCACGCCAGGCGGGGGGCAGCGCTTGTATCGTAACGATACCTTCGCGGTCGTACCGCCGGGCATGTTGGATCAGCCGGAAGTACGCGAATTTGCTTTCGCCACCGAATGCACCATGAGCGAAGCGCTGCCAGCGGTACGCCGTGGTGAACATCTTTATTTCGACGACGGCAAACTCGGCGCCGTCATCGAGCGCAGCGAGCCTTGGGGTTTGCTCGCGCGCGTTACTACCTGTACTACCGATGGCGTGAAATTACAGCCGGAAAAAGGGCTGAATTTCCCCAATACCGAACTCAATATTCCGGCGCTGACCGCGCAGGATCTCAAGCATCTTGATTTCATCAGCGCAGAGGCCGATGGAGTGGGCTTGTCCTTCGTGCAGTCAGCGGATGACGTGGCGCTCTTGCAGGATGCGCTGGCCGCGCGCCGTAGCGATTGGTGGCGCCTGGCGCTCATCATGAAAATCGAAACGCCGCGCGGCGTTGCCCCTTTGCCCGACATCATCATGCAGTCCGCTGGGCACCAACCGGCGGCGATCATGATCGCGCGCGGCGACTTGGCGGTGGAAATTGGTTTCACGCGCCTGGCGGAGATGCAGGAAGAAATTCTGTGGCTCGCCGAGGCCGCGCAAGTACCGGTGATCTGGGCCACGCAGGTACTGGAACACCTCATCAAAAAAGGCCGCCCCTCACGCGGCGAGATGACCGATGCCGCGATGGGCGCGCGCGCCGAATGCGTGATGTTGAATAAGGGCCCTTATCTGGCCGAGGCCATCGACGTGCTCGACACCTTGCTGGGCCGCATGGACGCGCACCTGCACAAGAAAACGCCGCAGCTCAGGCCGCTGAAAAGCTGGTGAGGCGCATTTGATCATAATTAAACCGTCAATCCCGCAATGCGGTTATACTCATGGCAGGTTTGATTTCTTAGACTTCAACCTGATCAATTGTTCACTACAAGGAGGTTTCACCCATGTCCGATCTCATCGCCATCGTCTACCCTACGGAAAGCCGCGCGGAAGAAATGCGGCAAAAATTGTTTTCCCTGCAACAGGAATATCTGATCAAACTCAGCGACGCGGCGATTGCCGTGATGCACGAGGACGGTAAGGTAAAGCTGAATCAGATGCTGAGCACCACCAGCGTCGGCGCTATTTCCGGTTCTTTCTGGGGGCTTTTGATCGGCGCGATTTTTTTGATGCCGGTATTTGGCCTGGCCATTGGCGCGGCGGCGGGCGCGCTCGGCGGCGCTTTAACGGATTTCGGCGTCAATGATGATTTCATGAAAAAACTCGCCGCCACTCTCAAACCCGGCAATGCCGTATTGTTTTTAGAAGTGCGGCAAATGACCAGTGACAGGGTGCTGGAAGCGCTCAGCGGCACCGGCGGCACGGTGCTGAAAACTTCACTCAATCATCACCGTGAACAGGCCTTGCGGGATGCCTTGGCGGGTATTGCTGAGTAAGGGCGAGCAAGACTCTACGTTCCAGAAGCATGGGTTGCCGTTCATGATTTGTCGAATTCTTGAACGGCGATCACTTGCAGCACCATTGATGCCAATAGAGCGCCAGCGACCGTCAATTTCCGTTGATCTTCCGGTGGCAAGCCCGCACTCAGAATCAGCTCGCCGAGAAATTCCAGATCTTCCGGAGACGGATTCACGTTGTTGATAGCCGTGTCCGTAATGACGCCGCGCAGACGCTCCTGATCCGCGCGGACGGCGGCGGATTTCAGGCTGGACACTTCGGCCTCGCTCAACACCTGGCTGCTTTCCAGC
>JAITMI010000307.1 GCA_031277435.1 Pseudomonadales bacterium | reverse complement strand
TTGTCCTGTTAGTGCCCACCGCGGGGGCGTTCTGCCGTTTTGGTAGGGGCTGGCCCCCGTGCCTGCCAATCGTCCCGAGACATCCGTCAGCACGGGCAGGCACGGGGGCCTGCCCCTACAGAGGGGAGATTTACGGCAAGCGTAGTAGATGGCTCAAGGATTGCAGGAGCCGAGATCTTCCAGGGATAGCACGAACAGGCGCGCGTTAGGTTCGCCGAGGGAGTTGAGTACGCCCTTGGCTTGCACTTTGCGGCCCGTGAGATCGGCGAGTGGCTTGCTGGTGGTGAGCACGTCGAGGTTGTTTAGCGCGAGGGTAACGTCGCCGAGTTCCTGCGTGGCGGAGCGGCCCAGTTCCACTTCGTCGGTTTCATCGCTGGTGCGCACGCGCGACGGCGATGCGGCCTGTTCCAGACGGTAGCCGCCACCGTCTGGCTGCAAGCAACCTACAGCACGCACGGTGGCGTTGGGCGGCAAGGGCATGGGGCCGTCGTGGCTGACTAACAGCACTTGATGCAAGGCGTCTTCGCTGAGCGCGTCGCGGCCAGCGGGAAAGTCGTTGCGCTGCAAAATATAGGTGAGGATGTCGAGATATTCCTGCGGCTTGAGACTGCCTGGGCGATAGTCGTCGCTCTTGGGCATACGGGTGGCGATGAAGTCGTAGAGGCTCCACAGATAATCCTCGCGCCAGGCATCGAGGAACAGCACCGACACCAAGGGCGGTTCCAGCGCGCCGCCTTCGAGATCGCTCAGATGGCATTCCTCGCAATAGCGCGCGTAAGCGCGTTTGCCGCGCGTGGCTTGCTGGGTGTTGTAGATGCCATCGAGCACCGTGGCGCTTTGCGCGCGGCTTTCTTGAGCGTTGAACAAGAACAAGCCGCAGGCCGCCAATAGCAGTGAAGTAGAGAAATAACGCATCAGTGACTCAATTACAGCCTTGGCCAACATCATCTAGCGACAGCACGGTGAGCGCGACGCTGGCGCCAGCGGGCAGCCATACGCCTTGCACCTGCACTTTGGCGCCGGCGCTGAGGCTGCTTTGCTGCGCGAGATTGCCGCGCAGCGTGTAAGTGGCTTCGCCCAAGGCTTGGGTTTTGGCTTGCGCCAGTTCTTCGGCGCTGGGCGCGTCGGCGCGGCGCAGGCGGGTGGGCGCGGAGGCTTGTTCCAAAACCAGGGCTTCGCCCTCGCCCGCGAGGCAGCCCACCACGCGCACCATGGCATCGGCGGGCAAGGGTTGAGGGCCGTCTTCGCCTACCAGGAGAATATCGCCGAGCGTTTCTTCTTTGAGTTCCGCGCCGGCGGGGTAGCCGTTTTCCTGCAACAGGAAGGCCAGGGTGTCGATATAAACCTGCGGCGTCAGCGTGCCCGGTTCGTCACCTGGCATTTCGCGGCTGAAAAAGCCGTGCAGAAACGACAAGGGAGCTTCGCGCCAGCGGTCGATGAAATCGGCGCCGAACAAAGGATCGGCATCCGGTTCGCCGCCTTCGTGGCAATGCGCGCAGATGTTGCGATAAGTGCGGGAGCCGCGCTGCGCCTGCGCTCTGCTGTAAATGCCGTCGAGCGTGGTGCTTTCGAGCGTGGTGCTTTGCGCCAGGGCAACATCGGAAGAAACGAAACTGGCCACGAGGGCCAGTCCCGTGATCGAGAGCATTAAACGTGACATGATGATTATTGCTGCTGCGCCACCCGCCCGCCAATGGTGCCGGCAAGACGTTCCAGAGGCAGGCCGCGTTCGTTCAGCAGTTTTTCCACCAGCACTACCGCTTCGGCGTTGTAGATGGCGCTTTCCATGCCGGTTTGGAAACCATCGGCCCAATCGAGCACGGTGTTACCGGCAATGCCATCGGCGCGCTGGAACTGGCCGCGGCGGTTGCTGTGCGCGGTCAGATCGGCGCCGCTATCCACCAATAATTGAATGCCTTGCACAAAATTTTTGTGCGCGGCGCCGTGGATGGCGGCTACTTCGTCGTCGTTCTTGGCGTTGAGGTCGATGCCGGCGTCGATCAGCATTTGCATCGCTTCAATGCTTTCGTCGATGGAACCCACATCGTGCATGAAGCCCTTGGTATAACCCACGCCCGCCAGCGCGGCCAGCGCGGTGGTGCCGTCGGTGGTGGCGATCAAGGGATCGGCGCCGTGCGCCAACAGCAGCTTCATCACCTTCAGATCCGCGCACAGCGACGCGCGCAGAAACGGCGTGCCGCCGGCTTCGTCGAGCCAGGTGGAGCGGATGGAATTGTGGACTTCGGTGTCGGCCAAGAGGCGCGCGTTGACGTTGGCGCCGCCGTCCAACATGCGCTCGATCAGCGCGTACATGCCGTCCATATCCACCACTGGATTAGGCATGGTGCCTTTTTCCAGCGAGCGCATTTTTACCGCCATGTATAGCGGATTCCAGCCGCGATCATTGGCGAGGCTGACATCAGCGCCGGCATCGATCAATAAATTGGCGATATCCACGTTGGCGTTCTGAATGGCGGCGAGCAGCGCGGTATGGCCTTCGGCGCTTTGCTGATTCACCATCGCATGGTGTTTGAGCAAGACTTCGATGGTGGCGAGGCCGCCTTCACGCGCCGCCAGCATCAAGGCGCTGAGACCGCCGCTAGGCGCCGACGGGCCGCGGCGGCCAGCCGTCACTTCAGTACTGGTACGGGCGTTCAGATTGGCGCCACGTTCGGCCAAAAGGCGCACGACTTCGGCATGATTTTGTTCGGCGGCGAATAGCAGCGGCGTGGCGCCGCGGTAGTCGTCCTTGGCTTCCATATCGGCGCCGGCATCGAGCAAGAGGCGCACCGACTCCACCGACCCGGAGCGCGCGGCGAACATCAAAGGCGTTTCGTTGTGCGACAGCACGGTGACGTTAGGATCAACGCCATTGGCGAGCAGCACGCTGATCATTTCCGCGCTGCCGTTGACGGCGGCGAGATAAAGCGGCGTAGCGCCCAGGCGCGTCACCGCCTCCACGTCAGCGCCGGCTTCGACCAAACGCCGCGCCAGATCAACATCATCCTGATACGCGGCATAGTGCAGCGCGGTGCTGTCGTCGAGCTGCGGATCGTTGACGTCGGCGCCCTGCTCCAGCAAGGCTTCGATGGCGGCGCGATCTTCGTTCATCACCGCGTCGGCCAACTCGTGCGCGGCTTGCGCTATGGTTGTTCCAAAACTCAAGGTCAGCGCCAGCGCGATGGCGGTTTTGCGATACATCATGATTGCTTTCACTCTCTATCTATTTCAGCTCAAGGAAGTGGCGCGCGTGCTATCGCCAATGCCGTCGAGGCCAATGTCGTACATGTGCAGCACGCTCAACAGGAAGTTGGAGGTGGGGCCGGCATCAAGTACGTTGAGTTTGCTGGGGTTGTGACGGCCAGCGGCGCCGCCGACGATCAGCTGACCCACGTTGACGTGGCTGTGCTGGTTGGCGTTGCCCATGTTGGAGGTCCACAGCGCCAGCGTGTTGTCGAACAGGCTGCCGCCGTCGCCATCCGGCGTGTCTTGCAGTTTTTTCAGGAAGTAGGCGAAAGTCTGCTGGTGATAACGGTTGATCTTGGCGTAATCCTCGCGGCGCTTGGGATCTTCGCCGTGATGCGAGGAGCTGTGGTTGGCGGTCATCACGCCGGACTCGGGGTAGGACGTGCCGCTTTCGTCGCGGCAGAAAAGCAGCGAGCTGACGCGCGTAATGTCGGCCTGGAAGGCCAACACTTGCAGATCCCACATCAGTTTGATGTGTTCGTCGATCGACTGCGGCGGGCCAAGCGGCATTTCCACTTCCGGCACTACGCCGGTGCTTTGAGTGGCAAGCTGTACCCGGCGTTCCACTTCGCGCACGTTGGTGAGGTAGGCATCGAGACGCAGTCTGTCGTCGTTGCCCAGGCTGCGCTGCAAACCGCCGGTTTTCTTGGTGACGGCATCGAGAATGCTGGCGTTGGCGAGGCGGCGCGCCTGGCGTTCTTCGGGCGTGGCGCCATCGCCGAACAAGCGTTCAAATACCACCATCGGATTCACTTCGTGCGGCAAAGGCTGCGTGGGGCTGGCCCAGGACACGGAATTGGAATAGGCGCAACTGTAACCCCAGCCGCATACGCCGGTGTTGGAACCGGGGTCTTCGATGCCGAGCTGGATCGAGGGCAGCAAGGTATCCTGGCCATAACGCTGGGCGATGTATTGATCGACGCTGGTGCCGCATTCGATGTCGGGGCCGCCGGTTTTCTTCGGCGACGCGCCGGTGAGCGAGGCGGCGGCGCGGGCGTGGTCGCCGCCGCTGGTGCCTTGCGGCGGCATGGAGGACGTGGCGTCCAGACCGCCGACGATGCACAGCTTGTCCTGAAACGGCGCCAGAGGCTGATGCACGAAGCCAAGGCCAAGGTTGCGGCCTTCGGTGGGCGCGATTTCGGGGCGGCCATCATGCCAATACGTGGCGGCCCAGCCGTGCGAGGAAAAGATGCCGACGAAACGCGGTACCGGCGCGGCGGCGGTTTGCGCCAGCGCGGTGTGGGCGGGAATCATCGCGTCCAAGAGCGGCAAAGCCAAGGCGGTGCCAGCGCCACGCAGGATGGTACGGCGGGAAAGATGTTTCTTGGTCAAAAACATGGTGTTTCTCCTCTTGTCGTTATGGCGTCGTTATTGCGCGGCCAAGCCGCTGACCTGGCGCTGGTTCATTTGAAAAGGTTGGCTTTGTACCACGCCGAGTACCAGCGCGGAAAAACGGTTATCTTCCTTGGCGGCATCGCGCACGATGTCGCGCACCACCGGCATATCGTAATACTCGACGCCGCGGCCCAGGCCGTAAGTCAACAGACGCTCGGCCACGGTTTGTACGAATTGCGGTTTGTATTTCATCAGCGCCTGACGCAGTTCGGAGGGGCCATCGAAAGTCTGCCCGTCCACCAGTTTTCCGCTGAGATCCAGCAGGTTACCAAGTTCAGTGGTGCGTTGTTGACCAATCGCGTCAAAACCTTCGAGCGCGAAACCGATCGGGTCCATGATTTGGTGGCAGGCGGCGCAGCTTGGGTTGGAAGCGTGCTGGCTCATGCGCGCG
>JAITMI010000269.1 GCA_031277435.1 Pseudomonadales bacterium | reverse complement strand
AGCGGTTTCACCCAAAACGCTCCAGGCGGGAGCATCGACGGCGCATTTGCGTTACCATCGGCGCTTATTTATTGAACCCCTCTGTAATCCGAAGGACTGACCATGAACGCCAAGCCGCTCACGCTCAAACTGTTGCTATTGCTACTGGCGCTGGGACTCGCCTCCTGCGCCAGCAGTCAGCGCCAGCAACTTGAGAACAATGCGCGCCGCGCCGCGGATGCCGCCCGAGCCGCGGAAGCCGCGCGCGCGGTGCAGGTCGCGGAAGAATCGCGGCTTGCTCTGCAAACTGAACGTCAGGAACTACAGCAGCGCGCCATTGCCGAGCAGCAGGCGCGTGAAGAAACGCTGCGTGTCATCCGCGCGCAAGAAGAAGCCTCCATGCGCGAATCCGAAGCCCTGGCGCGCACCGCGCGCGAACGCGCCCGCGCCGAGGCCGAAGAACTGGCGCGTCAGCGCAGCGCCCGCACAACGGCCACCCGGCAGAGTACGCCCACGCCAACCCCGCAAAACACCAGCACGCCCAGCCCTCAGCCCCCGGCAACACCGCCACAAAACACGGCAACGACGCCCCAGAATACGGTACAAACGCCACCCGCCAACGACGCCGTCGCCAGCGCCGAACAGCAAGCCAGAATCAGCGAACTGCAAACGCGCCTCGACAACAACAATATCGAGTCCGCTACGCTTGATGCCGCCAACGCCAAACTGCGCGAGGCCGTGACGCTATCCGAACAGTTGAGCGAACTATTGGATGCCGAGCAGCGCAAATACGGCGACATCGACCCCGCCACCGGCCGCCCCCGCGCCGCCTTGGCGACGGCGCGCATTGATGAGCTGAGCGCCGAAATCACCCGCCTGCGCAGCGAAGCCAACGCGCTGGCGGTACGGCCATAAGCCGCCATGTCAAAAGTCATCGATTTCGATCAGCGCAAGGACGCGCACATACAGACGCGCAAGGATGAGCGCACCCAGGCCCTGCGCCAGCGCTTTGAGGCTGCCCGCGATGGCGCCGCCACTCAGAGTCCTCAACACCAGAGCAAAGCCGCTAGGCGCTTGCTCGATCTCTTCAAATCCCCACCCAAGAGCAAGCGCTGAACTGCCCTTTCTAGCGCGCGTTCGTGTTTTCCCCCTCTGCCCTTTGTGGTAGGGTGGCGGCGTTTTTGCGTTGCCCGCAATAAAACAACAGTTCTACACCTTTTTCTTCTTCACTTTTCTTTTTTGGAGTCCACGCATGGGAGTGACGCTCTTGATTATCGCCTTGGCCTTTTTTGGGCTGGGGGTTGCTTATTACTATTGGAACAAGGTCGCGGCGATTCCGCTCGATCTCGGCTTGAACGCCGAAGATAGTGGCAAGCTCAAAGCAATTCATGGCGCCATCGCCGAAGGCGCGATGGCCTTTTTGAAACAGGAATACCGGGTTTTGACCTTCTTCATGGTCGGCTTCGCGCTGTTGATCGTGTTCCTGACCGACAACCACGAAACCGCCAACGCTAACGAAGGGCTGTGGACCGCGCTGGCCTTCCTGTTCGGCGCCCTGATTTCGATTCTGTCTGGCCTGGTCGGCATGAAAATCGCCACCGCCGGCAACGCCCGCACCACGGTATCGGCGCGCAACAGTCTGGCTGATGCCTTCGTGGTGGCGATCAACTCCGGCGCGGTGATGGGTTTCGCGCTGGTGGGACTCGCCACGCTGGGCTTGATCCTCATTTATTTGTTCATGCACGCGGTATTGCCCGAAATTCCCAATAACGTATTGATGGAAGTGATCGCCGGCTTCGGCTTGGGCGGCTCTTCGATCGCGCTCTTCGCGCGCGTGGGCGGCGGCATCTTCACCAAGGCGGCCGACGTGGGCGCCGATTTGGTGGGCAAGGTGGAAAAAGGCATTCCCGAGGATGACCCGCGCAACCCGGCGGTGATCGCCGACAACGTGGGCGACAACGTCGGCGACGTGGCCGGCATGGGCGCCGACCTGTTCGGCTCCTGCGCCGAAAGCACCTGCGCCGCGCTGGTCATCAGCGCCCTCGCCTTCGCCGCCGATCTCAATGCCATGCTCTACCCGATCATGATTACCGCGGTGGGCATTCCGGTGAGCCTTATCACCAAGCTGATGGTGTCGGTGAAAACCGAGGAACAAGTCGGCCCGGCGCTCAAGAAACTGCTGATGATTTCCAGCGTCATCATGGCGGTGGTCATGCTCGCCGTTACCTTGATGATGATTCCGGCGACCTTCAGCATCGACGGTGCGGAATATAGCAACATGGGTGTGTATTTCTGCTTCCTCGCGGGCCTTTTGGCCGGCTTGGCGGTGGGCCTCTTGACCGAGTATTACACCTCGGGCGACTACGCGCCGGTGCGCGCCATCGCCAAGTCCTGCGAAACCGGCGCCGCCACCAACATCATCTTCGGCCTCGCGCTCGGTTATCGCAGCACGGTGCTGCCCTACCTCGCCATCGCCATCGCCATCTTCGTGTCCTGGCAATTGGCCGGCATGTACGGCATCGCCATCGCTTCGCTGGGGATGCTCGGCACGCTGGTGATCGCGCTGATGATCGACGCCTACGGTCCGGTAGCCGACAACGCTGGCGGCATCGCGGAAATGGTGGGCCTGGATAAAGAAGTGCGCCGCCGCACCGACGTGCTCGACGCCGCCGGCAACACCACCGCCGCGATCGGCAAGGGCTTCGCCATCGGCGCCGCGATTCTGACCTCGCTGGCCTTGTTCAGCGCGTTCATTACCCACTCGCAGAACCTGATGCGGGCGCTGCCAGAATACGGCGCCAACTTCGACCTGATCAGCAACATCACGCTGCTCGATCCGCTGGTCTACACCAGCTTGTTCATCGGCGCGGTGCTGCCCTTCCTGTTCTCCGCCATGACCATGCAAAGCGTAGGCGCGGCGGCCTTCGACATGATCGAGGAAGTGCGGCGCCAGTTCCGCGACATCCCCGGCATCATGGAAGGCACTGGACGGCCGCAGTACGGCCAATGCGTGGCGATCTCCACCCAGGCCGCGCTGCGCGAGATGATCGCGCCGGGCATCCTGATCATGGGCACGCCGCTGGTGGCGGGCTTCCTGTTCGGCGTGCAAGCGGTAGCCGGCATCCTCGCGGGTTCGCTGGTGGCCGGCGGCGTACTCGCCATCGCCTCCTCCAACAGCGGCGGCGCTTGGGACAACGCCAAGAAGTACATCGAAAAAGGCAATCACGGCGGCAAGGGTTCCGACAACCACAAGGCCGCCGTGGTGGGCGACACCGTTGGCGATCCGCTCAAGGATACCTCCGGCCC
>JAITMI010000206.1 GCA_031277435.1 Pseudomonadales bacterium | reverse complement strand
TGCCCATCGTTCCGCGGCATCCGTCAGTAAGGGCAGGCACGGGGGCCTGCCCCTACAGCAACGTGGAGTTTCGCGGTAATCCGCGAGAGAAACAGTAAACCAGCGCGCGGGGACGCGCTGGCGCTTTACCGCAACGAGCCCTATTCACCACAACAACAATCAAGCCCAGGCTTGAAGGGGAGACATCAATGAACGCTGTACACAAAAGTTTTACCCGCAATATTCTGTCCCTATCCATCACTACCGCAGGCATCCTCCTCGCCGCCACGGCGTCGGCGCAGCAGCAGGCAATCGAGGAAATCAGCGTTACTGGCAGCCGCATCACCCTGACCTCGGGCATGGAAACGCCGGTGCCGGTAACCGTCATCACCACCACCGAATTACGCGATTACGAACCTGGCAGTACAATATCGCAACAGCTCGATGCCTTGCCGCAGTTTTTCAACAACGGTTCGCCGCAGCGCGGTGACGGCGGCAACCCCTCGGTGGGTTCCGGCGGCCCCGGCGCGCTCAACATCCGCAATTTGAACAGTCCTTCCACCGGCGCCGGTATTTCGCGCACCTTGACCCTGCTCGATGGCGCGCGCGTGGTGCCCACCGACAAGCGCGGCACGGTCAACGTCGATATGTTCCCCTCCGCGCTGATGCGCAGCGTGGACGTGGTCACCGGCGGCGCCTCGGCGGCTTACGGCGCGGACGCGCTCGGCGGCGTGGTCAACTTCGTGCTTGACCGTGAATTCGAGGGGCTCAAATTCAGCACCGGCGTCGGCATGCACGAATATGAGCGCACCGGCAAGCAATACGAAGTCTCGCTCGCTGGCGGCAGAGCGTTTTTGGATGACAGGTTACATTTGATCGGCTCGCTGGAAGCGCGCCACATCGACGAAATCCAGCCCGACCGCGAACGCTGGGACAGCTCCCAATACCAGTGGGGCTACGTCACCAACCCGGCCTGGGTGGCCGCCCGCTGCACCGTCAACGTCCGTTGCGACGCCGGCCCGCAGCGCTTGACCATGATGAACGTCGCCTCCGTCACCGGTTCGCCAACCGGCCTGATCCGCGGCACCGGCACCTCGCTCGACTGGATGAAATTCAGCCTCGACGGCACCCGCCTCGAACCCTTCAACCTTGGCACGCTGGCGGCGCTGCCGGGCACGCCGGGCAGCACGCAGACCTTGTCCGGCGGCCCGGAAGCGGACATCAACTACGAGACCTCGTCCTCCGGCCCCTCCGGCATGGAAGTGGTGTCGCGTTCAAGTTTGTTCGGCGCCAAATACGATTTCACCGACAGAATTTCCGGTTTCGTGCAGCTCATCGTTGGCCGCACCGAATCCAACGACACCGCCAACAACGCCAACTTCAGTTACACCGACAACTTCGCGCCGCGCATCGCGGTCGATAACGCCTATCTGCCGGAAGCGGTGCGGCAGGTGATGATTGAGCGCAATCTGACGGAAATTCCCATTCATAAAACCAGTCAACAATTCGATGGCCGGCCAGAACTCGGCTCCACCCGCGTCGGTAAAAACGTGTTCACGCAGTGGCAATACAGCTTCGGCGTCGATTGGGAATTCATCGACGGCTGGAACCTGCGCGCCTCCTGGCAACAGGGCGAATCCAAGCGCAATTCCACCGCGTACAACCTCTTGCAAGTGGACCGCGCGCAATTGGCCATGGACGCCGTGCGCGATGCGTCCGGCAACATCGTTTGCCGCGTAAAACTGTTCAATCCCACGCTGGAACAACTGGCGGCCTCGGTGGAAGGCCGCATCTCCAACGTGCCGCTGAACCCTTACATTCCCGCCGGCGTGCCGGGCAACACGCAGCCCTTGCCTTATCCGGTGGAGCCGCGCGGCATCGACGAGTGCATTCCCTTCAACTACTTCGGCAGCGGCAACATGAGCGCGGAGGTGATCGACTATATCGGTACCGATCGTTTCAATATTGGCTACGTCGATCAGGATTTCGCCGAAATTTTCGCCACCGGTAATCTGCATGAAGGCTGGGGCGCCGGGCCGATCGGTTTCGCCGGTGGCGTCACCTGGCGCGATCAGCAGTTCATCACTTACGCCACGCCGCTCGACGTCGATCTGCTCGCCCCCATGGTCAACGTGCCCGAACTTGGCATTCGCGGCATGGGCCCCGGCTACTCCACCAGCACCGCGCTGAATTTATTCTCGGGCATTCCAAAAGTCGGCGGCCAAAGCGACGTGTGGGAATGGTTTACCGAAGTCAGCGTGCCGGTGTGGCAATCGCAAAGCGGCGATCAGCGCCTTGATACCGACGTCGCGTTCCGCCGTTCAACTTACGACCGCAGCGGCGTAATCGACAGTTGGAAAGCCGGCGCCAGCATCCAGGTGTTCAGCGATCTGCGCTTGCGCCTGGCCAAGTCGCGCGACGTGCGCGAGCCGAGTTTCGCCGAATTGTTCGACGCCCAAGGCTCCGGCGAAACCATCATCGACCCGGTATTCGCCGGCGAATCCACGCTCATCAACACGGTGCGCGGCGGCAACCCCGACCTGCGGCCCGAATACGCCGACACCCGCACCATCGGCTTCGTGTACCGGCCCACGTTTCTGGAAGTGCTCGATGGCTTATCGCTGTCGATGGACTACTACGACGTTGATATCAAGGACGCCGTGGCGCGCTTGACCGCGCAGCGCATTCTCAACGAATGCGTCGATACCGGCTCGCCACAATTGTGCGGTCTGATCCAACGCGACCCCGTCACCAATCGCGTCACTTCGGCGATGGACGTGTTCCTCAACGTCGCCGCCGCCAGAGCGCGCGGGCTCGACCTTGAGCTGACTTACCGCAAAGAAATCAATTTATTCTCCGATTTCGACGAGAATATTTCGCTGCGCGCGCTGGCGGGCCGCACCTTCGAACGCTCCGACACCGCACCCAACGCCGCGCCGCTCGACAAATCCGGCTACCTGGGCATGCCGAAGCTGACCGGCAACTTCACCGCCACCTACGGCATTGGCAACTATTCGTTCCAGTTGCAGGCGCAATACGTGGATTCGGTATTCCGCGACGGCAACGGCGTGTGGGTGGAAGGCATCCAGGTGGACGACAACACCGTCGCCTCCATGACCTGGTTCAACGGCCGCATCGGCTACAACGGCGAACTCGACAACGGCGGCGCCTGGAGCCTGGGCCTGAACGTGCAAAACATCCTCAACCGCGACCCGCCGCTATTCGGCGGCGGCAACAACACCTACGACCAATATGGCCGGCGCTACAATTTGAACGTTAATTTCAGTTGGTAAGCGGTTGGTAATCAGTTGATAAAACGTTACAAATCCGGCCCCATCGTCACATGCACGCGGAAGCTGTCTTCGCTATCGAAGGGATGGGCGAAGTCGATGCGGATGGGGCCGACCGGGGAGAGCCAGCGCAGGCCGAGGCCGGCGCTGCGTTTGGCGC
>JAITMI010000104.1 GCA_031277435.1 Pseudomonadales bacterium | reverse complement strand
CTTGCGGGCATGTTGATAGGCGCAATGGTCAAGCAGGTGCTCAATAATGTCACCGATGCCAGCTACCCGGTGGCGGGAGTGGCCAATGTGCAGTTATTGGCGGCTTGGCAACCTGGCGGGCTTCTATATGGCCCTCGCTGGCGCCCACCTGAGCAGTAACGATTAGTTGGCTGAACCTGAAAACTGCCAAGCCGCGGGCTGAAAGCGGAAGGCAATAACGCTCACAACACCCAATATTTCTCACCTTTTTCCCGTTCCAAGCGCGCCAGTTGTTCGCGGTGAATTTGCGCCACGCGCTCGGGGGTGATTACGTCGCTGGGCGCGACGGGGGTGATTTTTACGCTGGTTTTGTCTTCGTACAGGTTTTCGCCGCGCAGGCGGGCGTTTTCATCGTAGGGCCAGATGAAAGCCTGGCGGCTTTGCAAGTGGTAGTGGGCGTCTGGGTCATCCGCTTTGTAACCCATGCGGATCAGGTCGCTGCCTTTGAGCAATTGGTTGAAGGTCAATTCGTCGGCGACGCCCCAATCATTTACCGCGAGATAATCTTCCGAGTTCCACAATACTTGCGCGCCCACGCTGCTGTAGAACTTTACCACGCCTTCCTTGCCTTCCACGATCACCGGGTTGTCGCCCCAGGACACGCGATATACCGGATGGTCCACCATCATGTCCTCGGCCACGATCTGATCGAATTGTCCGGATCCTTCCAGATGGACGTGGCGGCGGAAATTTTCCAGCATGGCGCGATGCAGGGGCTTGCTGGTGTTTTGCAGCAGTGTTTCCACCGCGTCCATGCAGTGGTATACGGCTTGTTCGAAGCGGTTCATGGCTCTCTCCTGTATGAGATGTTATGGGTAAGTGTTACTGCGCCCTGGTCAACACGGCGCTGGCTTGGCGTAAGCGAAGGCGCGCCTCGGGGTCATAGGCTTGTTCGTTGGCCCGCTCTGGGCGCATACCGTCGTAGTACATGCCGCTCACCTTGGCAAGTTCTGGCGCGCTTAGTAAATGCTCCAGCGCGTCCACGCCTTGTTCCAGCGCGGCCATCGGGCCTGGAAAATAGCGGGAATTGAGCACCATGGCGGTATTCATCAGCGTAGCGGGGTGCAGCGCGTTCACGGTGACGCCGCTGCCTTGCAGTTGGCCGGCCAGATCAAAAGTAAAGAGAATCTGCGCCAGCTTGCTTTGGCGGTAGGCGCGCATGTCGTCGTAGTCTTGGTTCAGCATCAGATCGTCGAAATCGAGCGCTTGTTGCCCGATGGAAGCCACGTTGATGATGCGCGCCGCTTGTGAGCTTTGCAGTAAGGGTAAGAGCTCATGTGTCAGCAAATAGCCGGACAAATAATTGACCGCGAAGAATAGTTCATGGCCATCCGCGCTCAGTTGCCGCGCCGCGCCCGGCGCGCGTGGGCCGATGCCGGCGTTGTTCACCAGTACGTCGAGGCGCGGTTCCGCCGCGCGCAGGGCCTCCGCCAAGGCTCTGGTTTGCGCCAGGCTGCCAAGATCGGCGTTGAAATAATGTAATTGTTGGTTGCCGCTGCTACGGCGCAGGCTCTCGGTCACGGCCTCGCCTTTGGCGGCATCGCGGCCATGCAGCAATACGCGCCAGCCTTTATTGGCCAAGCGTTCCGCCGTGGCCTTGCCGAGCCCATCGGTGGCGCCGGTGACGAGGGCGGTGTTTGGGGTGGAATTGCTCATGCGGTTTTGGCTCTGAAAAAAATATTATTGGAATGTACGTTTATGGCGCGGGTTCGATGCGCAGCACCGCACCGTCGTCCTCGTCGGTGAGCACATACAGATAGCCATCTGGCCCTTGTTTGACATCGCGGATGCGCTGGCGCAGATCGCCCAGCAGCGATTCGCGCCGCAATTCCTGCATATCCGCGTTGAAGTGGATGCGCTGCAACTGGCCGGTACCGGCGATTTCACCGTATTTCATGCCGCCCACGAAAAGATCGCCTTGCCACAGGGGAAACACGGCGCCGTCATAAAAGGTCATGCCGGAAACGGAAATCGATGGCATCCAGTACACCAGCGGATCGACCGCGCCATCCATCTGAAATTTTTCGCTCTGCCAGGGGCCTTGATAGCTACGGCCCAGGCTCACGAGGGGCCAGCCGTAATTGTTGCCGGGGTAGATCAGATTCACTTCGTCGCCGCCATTGGGCCCCATTTCGGTGGCCCATATTTCGTTGCGCGTGGGGTGTAAGGTCAATCCAGTAATGGTTCTGTGACCATAGGTATAAATTTCGGGACGGAAGCCTTCCTTGCCGATGAAGGGATTGTCGGCGGGAACGCCGCCTTCGGGCGTGAGGCGTATCAGCTTGCCCTTGAGCGATTCGGGCGCCAGCGAAGGCGCTTGCACCACGTCCACGTAAAGGCCGGCGTAAAGCATGCCGTCGGGGCCAAACAAGATGCGTGAGCCGGAGGCGGTGCCCACATCGGCCACGTAGATATCCTGGGTGTCGATGAGGTTGTGGCCGTCCCAGCGGCCACGCGCGTAAGCCACCGCGCTGAGGCCGCCTGGCAAGGGCTTGTTGTAACTGAGATAAATATAGGGCTGGTTAGCGAAATCAGGATCAAGCGCGATGTCGAGCAGGCCGGAATATACCCCCGGCACGACTTCTGGAACGCCACTTATTGATTCGGTTTGCAGTTTGCCATCGATCAGCCGGCGAATGGCGCCGGCGTTCTTTTCCGTTACCAAGGCACTGCCATCCGGCAGAAAGGCGATACTCCAGGGATGGTCGAGCCCACGCGCCAGCACCTTTACTTCGATGGCGAAGCCTTCGGCGGTGTCGTAATGCAAGGGGCCGGGCGGCAAGGGCGGCACTGGCAAGGTAATTGCTTCCGCCGCCCAGGCTTGATGGTTCCAAGCCAAGAGCCCCATCAGTAATGCAGAGCCAAGAGTTTTCATGTGTGCTCCCATGCTGTTGCCGCTCACTGCGCCACATTATTTTGCATGAATTCGATGAAGAAATTATTGGGTTCCTTGACGAACAGCGCCTTGGTAGTAGGGGAGATAAATACCGGCTGGCCGCTAGTGGCGAGCGTGCTGAGACCGGCGGCTTCGAGGCGCGGCATGATCGCGTCTATGTCGTTCACCATGAATAGCGCATGGCCGGTGCCGATGTCTTGCAGAATCGGGTCGATGGTGCGCTGCTCAATGCC
>JAITMI010000049.1 GCA_031277435.1 Pseudomonadales bacterium | reverse complement strand
ATGCCTTCTTTTTCCAGCGTGGCGAGTTCGGCTTCGGCGACTTTGACGTTATCCTGTTTTTTGATGAAGGCCGCCAGCGCCGGATTGTTTTGCGCCGCTTCGAGCGCCAAGGGATGCTGCGCGGCGATGGCGCAGTACGTCACGCCCATGATGGTATCGGGGCGCGTGGTGTAGACGCTCAGGCGCGTATCGCTGTTTTTGACCGCAAAGCTAAATTCCCGTCCCTCGCTACGGCCAATCCAATTCTGCTGCATCACGCGTACGCGCTCGGGCCAGCCATCGAGCTTGTCGAGATCGGCCAAAAGTTCCTCGGCATACGCGGTAATCTTGATGAACCACTGCGGAATCTTGCGCCGCTCCACCAGCGCGCCGGAACGCCAGCCGCGGCCATCGACCACCTGCTCATTGGCGAGTACCGTTTGATCCACCGGATCCCAGTTCACTTCAGCGTCTTTTTTATAGACCAAGCCTTTTTCAAACAAACGGGTAAAAAACCACTGTTCCCAGCGGTAATAATCCGGATGGCAAGTAGCGATTTCACGATCCCAATCGTAGGCGTAGCCAAGCTGTTGCAACTGGCCGCGCATGTAGTCGATGTTCTCGTAAGTCCACTTGGCCGGCGGCACCTTGTGCTTCATGGCGGCGTTTTCCGCCGGCAAACCAAAGGCGTCCCAGCCCATCGGCTGCAACACGTTCTTGCCGCGCATCCGCTGGAAACGGGCGATCACATCGCCAATGGTGTAATTGCGCACATGCCCCATGTGCAGCTTGCCGCTGGGGTAGGGGAACATGCACAAACAATAGAACTTAGGCTTGCCCGGCCGCGCCTGAACCTTGAAGCTGCGCTTGGCGTTCCAATAATCCTGCGCCGCCTGTTCGACTTGCCGGGGGTTGTAGTCTTCGCTGATCTGAATCGACATGGTGTGATGCGGCCCACGCGGGCCGGTAAAAGCTGAAAAAAAGACGGCGCAGCTTACCAAAGAAGGGGGCTTCTCTCCAGTTGCGGTGAGCAGCCGGCATTCCGAATATGGCCGTGTCTTCATGGAGGGCCGCAAGCGAGGCGGGAAAGACTTCTGTTCCCTGGGAGACTTGGAGGGGAAATTGCGAAACGCTGGCGCGTTCAGTATCGAGCAATTGCGGTTTTCGCGCTGAGATCCATAATCTTCAAGCACGGCATCACGTATCCATCTTCTTCAATTGTTTTTTCTTTGCCGATTCGAGTTGCTGAATGCTCTTGTCTGGCGCGGGCAGGCTTTCCGGCATGGTGCCGCCCAACTCCTTGATGGTTTGCCGCACCTTCTTGCCAACGTCCAAATGCGTCTGGTTCGCTCGCGTTTTGCCGCGTACTTGGTCGCGGCGCAGCTTTTCCTCGGTCTGCGTGGCACGAAACAGATTCGCCGCCAGTTCTGTACTGCCCATATGGTCCAGAATTTTCTGGTTCTTTTTTAATTTTTTTCTGGCATGGATGGCTTTCGCGCTCAAACCTCCATATAAGCCTTTATAGCCGTGATCTTGAAAGATGGCGTAGTCCAGCGCGGTTTCGACTCCCGCATCCTTGGCGGTGGCGGCAAGCTGCTTGTTATGCGTGGCTAGTTCATTGCGAATGGCTAGGCGTTTTTCATCTTCGGACAATTGCGCGAACTTTGTTGCGTCGGCCAATTCCTGCCGCCGCGTTTGCAAGGCGAAGTAAGTTTGGCCGTTGGCGATTACTTGTTTGGCGGGGTCTCCGTTCTGCACGATCAGGTAGCAGGCGTAACGTGATAGGAGCACATCAGGCACTGAGCGCCGCGCACCTGAACCAATGCTGACCATTTTGGTGACGTCACCGAAATGGTCGGCAACCCGGTAGCCAGACTGCTCGCATGCTTGTCGCGCTTTGTCCACGACCTGCGCAAAGTTGCGCCAGTCCTGATATTCCAGCAGTGGCGCGAGGTCGCGCGCCGACCAGCGTTCGTCGCCGTTTGCGTCGTACTGGCGGATACCATCAAAGGTGGCTTGGTGTTGTTTGCTGATCTTTTTTCTGGTCATGTGGCAACTCCTTGAGGTTTGAGGGTTTGGGCTGGCAAGCGTTGCGGGGGCGGTAGTAAGGAAGTCAACGGTATAACGCCGTATTGAATCGAGAGGCCCCAATTTATAGCAGGTAAATACCGGTTTATCCGAAGGATCTCACAAGCCCGTCCCCATCCGCAGCGCATCCTGCCCATCCGCGTAATAAGCGCGGTAGCGGCCAAACTGGCTGAAGCCCAGCTTGTGATAGAGCGCGATGGCGGCGGCGTTGCCTTGGGCGACTTCCAGCGTGTAGCGGCTGCGGCCCAGGCGTTTGAGGCGGCGTTCGCTGCTTTGCAGTAGTTGTTGCGCTACGCCTTGCCCGCGTGCCTCGGGGGCGATGGCGAGGGAGTAGAGGCGGGCGCTTTGCCCAGCGCGGCGCCACAGGCTGAGTGCGTAGCCCAAAGGCGGCGCGCTGCCTTGAGTGGCGACCAGGAGCAGGCCGTTATCCGCTTGCAGCCAATGTTTGAAGCGCGCGCGGCTGAGCTGTTCACCGGTGAAACAGCGCTCTTCGAGCGCGGCCAGCGCGTCAAGGT
>JAITMI010000388.1 GCA_031277435.1 Pseudomonadales bacterium | reverse complement strand
CAGACGGGAATTGCTCGGTGCCAGCTTGGCGCTATTGAGCGCGCCAAGTTGGGTTCGCGCCGTAGCGAGCGATGATTCCCGCGTATTTCTCAGCGCCGCTTCCACCCTGGACGACACGCATTGGGTGCGTGGCCTGCGCTGGCGCGGCGATGCCGTGACGCAAGAGTTCGCGCTGCGTTTGCCGGCGCGCGGCCATCATGTAGCGGTACATCCGCAAGGGCGTTATTTCGTGATGGTAGCGCGCCGCCCCGATACCTGGCTGCTCGTGGGCGATGCCGCAAGGGGTAAGGAGCTGGCGACCTTGCGCGTACCGGACAATCGCCACCTGTTCGGGCACGGCATCTTTTCCGCCGATGGCCGCCATTTCTATACCACCGAAAGCGACTTCGATAATCTCGAAGGCGACAGCGGCCTGATCGTGAGCTGGAACGTAGAGTTAGATAAAAACGGCCTGCACTTACAGCGCGCCCAGGAATTCCCCAGCTACGGCGTCGGCCCGCATGAACTGCTGTTGGTGCCCGATCAACAAGTGATCGCCATCGCCAACGGTGGCATCCGCACCCATCCCTCGCATGATCGCGACAATCTCAACGTCGATACCATGCAGCCCTCGCTCGCTTATATCGACCGCCACGACGGCGCTTTATTGGAACAGCATTATTTACCGCCCGAGTGGCATCAAGCCTCACTGCGCCATTTCGACGTTAATGCCGAAGGCCAGATCGCCTTTGGTATGCAGTACGAAGGCGAACCTGGAATCGACGTACCGCTGGTAGGCACGCATCGCCGCGGCGAGGATTTGCGCCTATTGAGCGCGCCACAGCCGCTGCAAGGGCAAATGCAGCAATACGTAGGCGCGCTGCGCTTCGCCGCCGACGGCAAGAGCTTCGTCGCCTCCTGCCCGCGCGGCAACATGCTGACGTTCTGGAATGCCGAGAGCGGTGAACTCCTCAACAGCGTCCGCTCGCGTGACGGCTGCGGCGTGTGCGCGGTCGAACAAGGTTATTTCTTCAGCGCCGGCACTGGCCGCCTCGCCTGGTACGACGCCGCGACGCAAGAAGTGCACGAGTTTGACACCGGCCCTGAATTGCACCAGTTATGGGATAACCACTTGAGCCGGGTGTGAGATGCGGTTGGTTTTTTTTCGGGTGCTGAGTGTTACGGCCACGCTACTTTTGAGCGCCGGCGTCCACGCGCAAGCAACAAACGCCGATCTTGAACGTCAAGTCCGTTTGGTAGACTTGGGCCGCAGCCTGTTCTTCGATGTCAATCTCTCCCGCGAACGCCAC
This sequence comes from Pseudomonadales bacterium, assembly GCA_031277435.1. Classification (GTDB taxonomy): domain Bacteria; phylum Pseudomonadota; class Gammaproteobacteria; order Pseudomonadales; family Pseudohongiellaceae; genus CAILUG01. The sequence continues at coordinate 1,250 of JAITMI010000388.1, read as the reverse complement.
CAAAGCTGCGCCACCTGCCACGACCCCGCGCGCGCCTTCGTCGATTGGCGCGACAACGGCGTCAAAGCCGCCGCCTCGCTAGGCGATGACTTGCGCTCGCTCGGCGACCGCAACGCCCCGAGCGCCTCCTACGCCAGCCAAAGCCCCGAATTTCACCAGGATGCCGCCGGCAACTACATCGGCGGGCAGTTCTGGGATGGCCGCGCCGCCACGCTGGAAGCGCAAGCCGGCGGCCCGCCGCTCAACCCGCTGGAAATGGCGCAGCCCGATCAAGCGGCGGTAGTGGAACGTCTCAAGGAAAACCCCAATTATCTGCACGAATTTCCGGCGCTGTTTGGCGCCGATGTATTCAACGACGTAGCCGGCGCCTACGCCGGCCTGGAAACCGCCATCGCCGCCTTCGAACGCGACGAATTCTTCAGCCCCTTCGATTCCAAATACGACCGCTACCTGCGCGGCGACTACACGCCCACCGAACAGGAAACGCTCGGCATGACCTTGTTTTTTTCCAATCAGTTTACCAACTGCAACCAGTGCCATCAGTTACAGCAATTTCCCGAAGCGGCGGGCGAAACCTTCACCAATTACACGTATGAGAACATCGGCGTACCCAAGAACAGCGCCCTGCGCGCCGCCAATGGCGTCGCCGAGGATTACGCCGATACCGGCCTCGCGCAAAACCCGCAGGTAACCGATGCCGCCACGGCGCGTGGCCGCTTCAAAGTCCCCACGCTACGCAACGTCGCGCTCACCGCCCCCTACATGCACAACGGCGTATTTCAGGATTTACGCACGGTCCTGTTGTTCTACAACAAATACCTCGCCCGCGGCTCCAAGGCTCAGATCAATCCAGAAACTGGCGAAAACTGGGGCGATCCAGAAATCGCGGAAAATATTGCTACTGAAAAACTGCAATCCGGCCGCGCCCTTGATGAACGCGGCATTGATGCCTTGCTGGCGTTTATGAAGATGCTCACCGATCAGCGTTATGAACCGGTGTTACAAGCGCAGGATGCGGCGGCGCAATGAGGCGTGCGCATCGTGTAGGTTGGCGCTGAGTGAAACGAAGCCCAACATTCGGATGCCTCACTACCGTCAAAATAGGCGCGATATGGTGCCCGCTCCCCCAAATATTTGATGGGGCTGACCGACGGGCGGTTTGAGGTGGAAATGGCGGTGGAGGAAAGTCCCACATTCGGAATGATGGCACGAAATTTGGCCTCCGTGACCCATCCGAATGTTGGGCATCG
>JAITMI010000302.1 GCA_031277435.1 Pseudomonadales bacterium | reverse complement strand
CTCAAGGTTCATGAAGATCAGGAGTTCTCCCTGCTGGCCGCGCTCGGTCATGATCTCCCCGGCGCCGTGGTGCTGGTTTCCACGGACACGCCCGAGCATTTGCTCCCGAGGCGCGGTTTGCCGCCTGTTTCGCCGTCCGCCGATGAGTTGGCCGAGTTGAAGTTTTCGCTTGGCGGAATGCAGATGAAGTTCTCGATGCTGCGTCGGGGCGAGCGATACACGCTCAACACCGGATCGAGCCTTGGCGACTACATCGTGAAACCGCCATCCGCCGATTACGAAGCCTTGCCGCGCGTGGAGGCGGCCACCATGGAAACCGCGCGCGCCGTCGGCATCGACGCGCCGGAGGTGGCGCTGCTGCCGCCCGAGAACATCGATGGCCTGCCCGACATGTCCGGCTATCGGCAAGACGAGCCGTTCTACGCGATCCGGCGCTTCGATCGGCCCGCAGGCGGCCGCCGGCACGTCGAGGACTTTGCCCAGGTGTTCAACCTGCGCGCCGCGCAGAAGTACGGCCGGGTCAATTACGACATGATCGCGCTCGCGCTCCTGCGCCATGCCGGCGGTCTGGCCGACCTGAAGGAGATGACGCGCCGCCTGATACTCAACGTTCTTCTGGGCAATGGCGACGCCCACATCAAGAATTGGTCGATCATCTACGACGATCCGGGGCGGCCTCGTCTGGCGCCTGCCTACGATCTGGTGTCCACGGTGGCCTACACCACGCGCGATACGTCCATCGCGCTCAACATGGCAGGCGTCAAACGCTTCGACATGATCAGCCTGGACACCTTTGCCGCCCTGTTCACCCGACTTGGGCTACACGACCGGATTCACGAAGAGTTGTTGGAAGAAGCGCGCGCCACGGCTCGCCGCGTTGTGTCCGTATGGCGGACCCGCCACGCCGCGGCTGGCGTGCCGGAGCATCTGACCCGCAAGGTCGAGGCGCATCTGTCGGCCAGCAAGCTCCACAAGATATGAGCGGCTCCTGCGCGTCATCGGACGCCCAACCCTGAAATCTACAATTCCAACCTTCCGCAGCGAAGAAGGCCGCCGCATGGTCCCTCATCTCGTCACCGCCCTGACCGGCCCGATCAACGAGCTCGAGCAGCGCATCCTCGATTCCACCCCGGCCATCGAGCGCTGGTTCCGGCTCGAATGGATGGAACACACGCCGCCGTTCTACAGCTCGGCGGACATCCGCAACACCGGATTCAAGCTGGCGCCGATCGACACCAACCTCTATCCGTGCGGCTGGCACCACCTGTCGCAGGACATGCTGCCGCTGGCGGTGCAGGCCGCGCAGGCCGCGATCGAGAAGATCTGCCCCGAGGCGCGCAACCTGCTCGTGATTCCCAAGAACGATTCGCGCAACACTTTCCATCTGGCCAACGTGGCGCAACTGATGCGCATCTTCCACATGGCCGGGCTCAACGTGCGCGTGGGGTCCATCGACCCGGCGATCAAGTCGCCCAGGAAGATCGAACTGCCCCACGGCGAGACCGTGTACCTGGAACCGGTGGTGCGCGGCAAGCGTCGGCTCGGGCTCAGGCATTTCGATCCGTGTACCATTCTGCTCAACACCGATCTCGCGGCGGGCGTGCCGGGCATCCTCGAAGATCTGCATGAGCAGTACCTGCTGCCGCCGCTGCACGCGAGCGGGCCGGTGCGGCGCAGGAGCAACCACCTGCACAGCTACGAGGAAGTGGGCAAGCGCTTCGGCAAGCTGCTGGGCATCGATCCCTGGCTGATCCAGCCGATGTACGCCAAGGTCGGCGAGGTCGATTTCGCGAACGGCGCCGACGTCGACGCGCTCGCCGGTCATGCGAATGCATTGCTGGCCAGGATCCGCCGCAAGCACAAGGAGTACGGCATCCACGAGAAGCCCTTCATCGTCGTCAAATCCGACGACGGCAAAGACGGCGTCGGCGTTGTGACCGTGCGCGATGCGAAGGACATCGAGGCGCTGGCTGGCCGGGCGAAGCGCCGCGCCGGCAAGACGGCCGCCGGGCGGCGCGAGCTGATCGTGCAGGAAGGCGTGCTCACCAGGGAGCGCGTGCACGACGGCGTGGCCGAGCCGGTGGTCTACATGATGGACCGCTACGTGGTCGGCGGCTTCTACCGCGTGCATGCCGACCGCGGCCCCGACGAAAACCTCAAGCTGCCCGGCGCGAGCTTCGTGCCGCTGGCTTTCTCGGAGAGCACGCACCTGCCCCAGCCGGGCGCCAAACCGGGCGCGAGCGCGCCGAATCGCTTCTACATGTATGGCGTGATCGGGCGGCTGGCGATGGTGGCGGCCAGTTATGAGCTGGAGGCGACCGATCCCAATGCTGAAATCTACGAGTGATCGAGCGGCAAAATAGCTCCCTCTTCGCTTGACGGCGGCATGGCGCCGTGGCGCGAGAAGCTGTCCATGCAGGTGCACCACAGCGCGAGCGGGGCGGCACGGAAGAAGCGCGGCGCTCACACCGTTGCCAGTCGTTCCACGGTGTCAGGAAATTTCTCCACCAGACGAATCAGCAGGGCGGCTTGGGCGTTGGGCTTGGCGCGGCCTTGCTCCCAGCCCTCCAGCGTGCGGGGGTTGGTGCGCAGATAGCGGGCAAATACCGTGCGCGACAGGCGCAGGCGTTCGCGCAGAGCCAGCACTTCGCCGGCGGAGATTTCTGGCGCCGGGTTGATTTTCACCGTATGGCGGTGCAGGGTGATCTTGCCAAGACGATCCGCTTCGAGGGCTTCCAGCCCATCCATGAGTTCAGCAGCCAGACTGCGTTTCTGTTTCATCGGCGTTTCTCCGACTGAGTGCCCCGTTTAACAAATACCCGCACAAATAAAACCGATGGATTTGTTCGGCAGGCAAGGCGCAAACCGCGGCGATAGCAGGTGGTATCGCGTGGATTTGCAACGCCGCATGACGGACAAAGACACGGTTTTATGTGCGGGTATTTGTGAAACGGGGCACTGAGCTTTCAATTCATCCCTGAATGCGCGTTTCGTTTTGGCGTCCAGGTCGTCCATTGCCCCAGCTTAACCGGCGGCGAAGCCGTCCGGGTTGAAGCGCATATTAGGCCGCTTCAATAGTGGAAGGTAGGTGAGCAGATGCCTCATAAAGCATTTGACGCTGCTTATGAGAAAGCCGCGCCTCATGCTGTTTGAGAAGTTTAAAAACATATTCATATTGCTTGCTACGATAGTGATGTCCAGCGCGTGCTACAGCACGCTCAAGTTTGTTCTCAACAAACGGGTCTTCCTCCACATGGCTTTGAGGTGGTATTGAAGGCCACTGCTCTGTATTGCTTCCAGTTTCATAACTAACGCTTGTCTCAAAATCCCAATCTTCCGGAGCGTGACCTGTTCTTTGCGACCACGCCTCTGCTGCAACGGTTAAGAGCGGCTCGCACCACTGCTCAAGTGCCGTTGGCATATTCTCTGGGTTTGACAAGACCGATTTATAGTAATCTCGACCCTTAGCCACAACGTAACAGCGAGCATAAAGAAATCCATCATCGGAGTTTCCTGATTCTCCTGCGTACTCTGCAAAATTTTCTCCATCGAGTTTATAGAGCATTTTGCATAGATGCTCCTCATAAGCTCGAATTTCCTTGGGTGGAAGTTCAGCTAAAGCTGATATTAAAGGAGAAACAGCGAGATTTTCGTTACCTGAAATCAAGGCGGCTTGATCGACATTGCCAGTAAGAAGCCAAAATTTGTCAATATTCATGCGTTGCTCCTGATTAGCCTAATGCCCAGGTTAACCGGCGGCGCAGCCGCCCGGGTTGAACCGCATATTAGACGGAACATATACTACTGATCAGTTGAATTATTTTCCATATTAATAAGTAATCGCTCGAGTAGTGCCTTCATAATTGGTTTTGATAATCCAAAGTATGGTGCGGATTGAAGGTGTGTTATATGCCTATCGCGAACCGCCATGCAATAAGGCTGATACGTTCTTTTGTATGGATTGGAGCCATTTCTTTCGTCATAGCAATCCGCTGAAATATCTCCAATCGGAAGTTCCTCCTGCAACACTTCAAACCATTTTCCATTTTCCAAAGTAAATCGACACCGCGGCGTCTTAGGGGAGGTGGTTTCTATTTTTACTAGAGATGAGCCTGAAATTTCCTTCACTTGATCAAGGGTTAGTAGTTTGCAAATATAATTTTGACTTGTAGACTTCGATATAACATCGACTGGCATGTCATTAAGTGCGCGTTGCAGTTGATTTGTATCCGTGGTGCATCTTGAAAATGCCAGTGATAAAAAATGGCGCTAAAAAATCTTTGAATCATTGTTTAAACCCACAGTCAATTCTCATCCGCCTAATTCATCTTTGTCGTACAGGGTGAACAGCCAGAATTGCGAGCCGCCGTCCCATCAGTAATAAATCACCCGCAGGCCACCGCGTTTGCCTTTGCCCCGGCGCGGGTCGCCATGCCGCAACTTGCGCAAGCCACCCGTTCCTTCGATCACGTCGCCAGCTTCGGGGTTATCCATCGTCCAAGTTCAGCCGCCGCCGAAGGCGGCTGGCTGCAACGCAATATTAAGCCATACGTTTTACTCACAAAGTGCCTCAATTTTTTCCTCAAAATCAGGAAATTCTGCCTGCGCTTTGGCTACAACTTCCCATGGATCGAGATGCTTGGAACTGGAGTATTTCTTAGCAAATTTTGTGAATTGAGCATTGGCTGGTTTTCTTAACTCAGGATAATTAACGACTTCACATGGGCCAATATCTCCGGCAAGCAACCACAAATAATCATTAAAATTTGATGCAATAACCGCTATCTCACCTTCAGAGCCAAAAAATACAATGGGTTGTTCAAGAATATCTGCTTCTTGGCGAACAAGCCAGAATGCGGCATACCCTCCGGAGCCATCTTCTCCAAAGATTTTATATTCTGTGCCATCAAGTTTTTTATTTCCCGTCCAAGCGCGAATCCATTGCTTCGTTTCCTTTGCGGAGAGGAATTGTGAGAGCGGCTCAAAATCAATTCCCTTCCCCTCGGAATAATCGAAATCTAGTTTGTGAAGTTCTTGCAGCACTGGGGGAAAGTCTCTATTTTCTTTCATATGGAATCCTTTGGTTAACGTGGATTGTGTGACCAGCCTGACGCTGGAGTTAAGGATGCTCTTCACGAATCCCCGCGTTACGGGCATCCGCGGACTCGGGCGGTCTGCGGCGTTGCAAATGCTCGCCATACCTCTGGGTATGGCTGCGCTTTGCGCCTTGCAGCCCATCCCGATCTGCGGCGCCCGCAGCGCGGGGATTCGTGAAGAGCATCCTTAAGCGGCGGCGAAGCCGTCCGCCTTGAACAAGTTGTTAGATGCCAGCTCGGTCAATGTACGCTGACCTTGGATAGCAAATTAAGAACGACAACGCCAGAAACGATTAACCCCATGCCCACCAACGCCCACAAGTCGAGCTTTTGGCCGTGAAATATCCATGCGATGGCCGCCACAAGCACAATGCCAAGCCCAGCCCAGATGGCATACGCGATACCGACTGGAAT
>JAITMI010000189.1 GCA_031277435.1 Pseudomonadales bacterium | reverse complement strand
TTGCTGGCGCCCAGACGCAGGCCGGCGGCGGCGATGGCCTTGATGTCGGCGCTATCGAGATCTTCCTGCCCCAGATGTACGCCAAAAGCGCCGTATTCCCGCGCCAATTGCCAATAGTCATTGATGAAAAGCTGCGCCTGATAACGCCGCTGTAAAGCGACTGACCGTTCAATTTGTGCGCGTAGTTCGGTTTCCGGCAGATTTTTCAGACGCAATTGAATGGTGCTCACGCCCTCCGCCAGCAATTTTTCCACCCAATCCGCGCTATCCACCACGGGGTAGAGCCCCAGCGCGGCGCAAGCGGCGAAGCGTGGCGGCGTGAATTCATCGGGACGTTCGGTCAATAATTGCGGCAGATTGGCGATGCCGCCTTGAAGTACGTCCTCCCAGCGTGGATGCGCTACGGCGCCGTTTCCCGTACCAATACCTTGCGCGGAACGTAGCGCCTGGGTGAGCAGCATCTTGGCGCGCACCACGGCTTCGCGTAGTTCGTGGCCCAAGGCGATGAATGCGGTGATGGCGCTGGCCAGGGTGCAGCCGGTGCCGTGCGTGTGCGGCGTGGCGATGGTGGCGCTTTGCAGCCAAAAACGCTGCGCGGCGCTGGCGAAATAGTCGCAGCGCTGGCGCGGATCGTGGGCGAGATCGCCGCCGGTTATGAGCACCGCCGGCGCGCCGAGTTCCAAGAGGCGCTGCGCGGCTTGTTCCATCGTGGCGTAATCGTGAACGGGCAGTCCACTAAGCAGCGCCGCTTCCTTGACGTTGGGCGTCAACAGCGTGAGCCTTGGTAAGAGTTGCAACAATACTTTTCTTCCTGGCTCGCTCAAGAGGTCGCCGCCAGCGGAAGCGTGCATTACCGGGTCGCAAATTACCGGGCAATCGCATGAGTTCAAGAGTTCCGTAACGGTGGCGGCAAGCTCGGCGCTGGTGAGCATCCCGAGCTTGATCGCGGCCGGCGGCATGTCGCGCAATAACGTGCTGAATTCCGTGCGCAACTGTGCTGGCGAAGTGGGCAAAATAGTTTGCACGCCTTGGCGGTTTTGCGCGGTGAGCGCGGTGATCAGGGTGCAGCCGTGCAGGCCGAGGCCGTGCAGCGTCAATAAATCGGCTTGAATGCCGGCGCCGCCGCTGCAATCGGAACCGGCGATGCTGTAGACAACGCGCTTGCCGTTCATCACATACTATCCTTTGACTTATCATGCCAAAACGGCGTGCCGAGTAGCGGCGTGCTGGGCGCGGCGGTCTGGCGCTTGGGCATGGCGCCGGCGCGGTAGCCGAGCCGGCCCGCCGCCACCGCCAGTTTGAACCCTTCGGCCATGCGCACCGGATCGGCGGCGCGCGCCACGGCGGTATTGAGCAATACGGCGCTAAAACCCAGTTCCATCGCCTGCGCCGCGTGCGAGGGCGTGCCAAGGCCGGCATCGACGATCAGCGGTACTTTGGGCAGTCGCTTGACCAAGGTTTGCAGCGCATAAGGATTGAGCAGCCCCTGGCCGGTGCCAATCGGCGCGCCCCAGGGCATCAGCACTTCGCAGCCAACGTCCAGCAGTTTTTGGCACAGCACCAGGTCGTCGGTGCAGTAGGGAAACACCGCGAAGCCTTCCTTCACCAGCACGGCGGCGGCTTCCAGCAATTGAAAAGGATCGGGCTGTAAATTGTAGTCGTCGCCGATCACTTCGAGTTTTATCCAATTGGTCTGAAACAGTTCGCGCGCCATGTGCGCCAGCGCGATGGCTTCACGCGCGGAGTAGCAGCCAGCGGTATTGGGTAAGAGCCGTTTGCCAAGCTCGCCAATGTAGCGCCACAGATTATCGCCGCCGCCAGCGCCCGGCGCCTGGCGCCGCAACGAAACGGTCAATATCTGCGCGCCGCTGGCTTCTACCGCTTGCCGCAACACCTCGGGCGAAGGATAGAGCGCGGTGCCGAGCAAGAGCCGACTGTGCAGCGTAAGGCCATAAGCCTGCCAGGTGTCGTTCATCAACGTGTCGCTCATCAATGGAGTTCCTCGCGGGCAAATAATGCGCCTTCACACTTGATTGGCGGCAGCGGGCCTTGGCCGTGCAATGCGGCCAGCGCGCTTTCGACCAGCAGCGGCCCCAGCAAATAACCGTGGCGATACAAACCGTTGACGCGCATGAGACCCTCGCTGAGGCTGATTTTCGGCAGATTGTCGGCAAAGGCGGGGCGGCAGTGGCTGCGCGCTTCGAGCACGCTGGCTTCGCTGAAACCTTCATGCACGCTGTAGAGCGCCGAGAGCAGTTCCAATTCGGAACGCACGGTTATCGGCGCCATTGATTCGCTTTCAAGTTCGGTAGCGCCAATCACGTACACCTGCTCTGGGCGTGGCGCGATGTAGAGCTGATAACGCGGGTGCATCAAGCGTACCGGACGGTTTAGTTTTACTTCTGGCGCGTGCAGCCACAAGAGTTCACCGCGCACGCCGCGCAAGCCGGGCATTTGCGCCTTGGCGCCAGTGCCGCGGCAGTCGAGCGCCAGAGTGAAAGCGTGACTGCCGCTCGTGGTGAGGATGCGGCCCGCGCTCACTTCAAGAATAGTCTGGCCACTATGCCAGTCTGCGCCGCGCTGGGTGAGCGCTCGCGTCAGCGCCGCGAACAAGGCGCGGTTGTCGATGCAGCCTTCGCGCGGCAGGTATAAGGCTTCGCTGAATGCCGATAATTCTGGCTCCACTTCGTAGAGCGCCGCCGCGTTCAAAAACTGGCAGTCAGCGGCGGATTCAGGCGTGAGCGTTTGCAATTTTTGCTGAAACCAGGTCAATTCACCGCGATCCAAAGGATGCGCCACCACCACGCTGCCGCGCTGCTGCCAGGGTACGCTCAGGCCGCTGTCTTGTTCGAGTTCGGCCAGCCAGGCGCGCCAGATTTCAATGGCGCGTAGCCCTGGTTCGATCAGCGCGTGTCCGCTGCCTACCGTTTCACTGTATGGCGCGAGCATGGCGGCGGCGGCGTAGGCGGCGGATTCTTGGCCGCTGCCGTCGTCACGATCGAACAGCGTTACCGCGTAGCCCGTGCGTAGCAGACGCCAGGCAAGCAGGCGGCCCGCCAGGCCGGCGCCGGCGATGCCGATGCGCATGTCATTCATCGGCTCATTCACTCTCGCCGTAAAGCTGGCTGCCGCGCGCGCGGAATTCGTCGGACTTGCGCTGCATCTCGGTATCTATATCGAGCAGTTGCAAACCATCGCGTTGACGGGCGGCGAAATCGCGTACTTCCTGGGTGATTTTCATGGAGCAGAATTTCGGTCCGCACATGGAACAGAAATGCGCCACCTTGGCTGATTCCTTGGGCAGCGTGGCGTCGTGGAAGGCGCGCGCGGTGTCGGGGTCGAGGCCGAGGTTGAACTGATCTTCCCAGCGGAATTCAAAGCGCGCCTTACTCAGCGCGTTGTCGCGCAGTTGCGCGCCGGGGTGGCCTTTGGCGAGGTCGGCGGCGTGCGCGGCGAGCTTGTAGGTGATGATGCCGGTTTTTACGTCGTTTTTGTCCGGTAGTCCCAAATGTTCCTTGGGCGTGACGTAACACAGCATGGCGGTGCCGAACCAGCCGATCAAGGCCGCGCCGATGCCGGAGGTGATGTGGTCGTAGCCGGGCGCGATGTCGGTGGTGAGCGGGCCGAGCGTGTAAAACGGCGCTTCGTGGCAGTATTGCAATTGCTTGTCCATGTTGTCCTTGATCATGTGCAAGGGAACGTGGCCGGGGCCTTCGATCATCGTTTGCACGTCGTGGCGCCAGGCGATTTGCGTCAATTCACCCAAGGTGCGCAACTCGCCATACTGCGCTTCGTCGTTGGCGTCGGCGATGCAGCCGGGGCGCAGGCCGTCGCCGAGCGAGAACGACACGTCGTAGGCTTGCATGATTTCGCAGATTTCTTCGAAGCGCGTGTAGAGGAAATTTTCCTGGTGATGCGCCAGGCACCACTTGGCCATGATCGAGCCGCCGCGCGAGACGATGCCGGTGACGCGCTTGGCGGTGAGTGGTACGTAACGCAATAGCACGCCAGCGTGAATGGTGAAGTAATCCACGCCTTGTTCGGCTTGTTCGATCAAGGTGTCGCGGAACAATTCCCAGGTGAGGTCTTCGGCGACGCCGCCGACTTTTTCGAGCGCCTGATAAATCGGCACCGTGCCGATCGGCACCGGCGAATTGCGGATGATCCACTCGCGCGTTTCGTGAATCTGCTTGCCGGTGGACAGATCCATCACCGTATCGGCGCCCCAGCGGATGCCCCAGGTGAGCTTGGCGACTTCTTCTTCGATTGACGAACCGAGCGCGGAATTACCGATGTTGGCGTTGACCTTCACCAGAAAGTTGCGGCCAATAATCATCGGCTCGATTTCGGGATGATTGATGTTGGCGGGGATGATGGCGCGGCCAGCGGCGACTTCAGCGCGCACGAATTCGGCGCTGATTGAATCTGGAATTTTCGCGCCAAAACTCTGCCCCGGATGCTGGCGGCCCAGCGCGCCAAGTTCACGCGCTTGTTGCAGGCCCATGTTTTCGCGGATCGCGATGTATTCCATTTCAGGCGTGATGATGCCCCGGCGCGCGTAATGCAATTGCGTGAGCTGCTGCCCGGCGCGCGCGCGGCGCGGCTGGCGGGTGAGCGCGAAACGCAGCGCGTCGAGTTCCCCATTGGCGCCGCGTTCGAGCGTGTAGCGCGAACTTTCGCGCGGCAAAAGTTCGCTGTCGTTGCGTTCCATAATCCAGGGCTCGCGCAGCGCCGGCAGCCCTTGGCGCAGGTCGATGCGCGCGGCGGGGTCGGTGTAGGGGCCGGAAGTGTCGTATACGCGGATGGGCGGATTGATTTCGTCGCGGCTCACGCCGCCGCTGAGCGCGATTCGAGTAGGCGTTTGGGTGATTTCGCGCATCGCCACGCGCAGATCGGGGCGCGAACCTTCAAGGTAAATTTTGCGCGAGGCGGGAAAAGGTTGCAGCGAATCTTGATCGGCTTGCGCCTCGCGGCTGAGCATTTTCAAATTATGATGTTGCGGCATGACGGTAGTCTCCACGGCGGATGAAGCCGGGGCGGCACCAAGGCGTGGCGAGGGGTAATAGGCGGCGGGAACAAGCGCAAGCGGCGGCTGGAATGGCAAATCGCCGTTCTTGTTCCCTACGCGGGTATTACCCCAACAGGTTCCACGGGTGATGTCTCAGCTTCGGTAAGAAGCACCCCGACAAGAAGCAGGCGTAACCGTAAAGAATAATCGCGCGCATGGCAAGGTCTATTACGGCGTGCGGGGTTGTGCCGGAGGCGGGCTCGGGGTAGAAATATGAAGAGGTATGGGCAGTTCAATCAATAACCCAACATCCCTTCCAAGGGGCAAGAGAGTCATAACAGAGAGCCATAACAGAGAGCCATA
>JAITMI010000185.1 GCA_031277435.1 Pseudomonadales bacterium | reverse complement strand
TGCGCCGATGCCGGCGATCCGTAATGTTGTAAGGCCCAAAGCGAAAGGTGGTGGTGCTGAGTTCAATTTCGCGCAAAAACGTAATCAAGGCGGTGATCAAACAGGTCAACGCCACGCCGAATAGCAGCGCGACGAGGTAATCAAGCGGCAGGCCCAATAGTACGTCCACGAATAAGACCACGATCACCACGGTGATGAACAAACCGCTGAGCGTGCATAATTTGATCGCCCGGTTGATAAGGCGCGCGCGCCGCGCCAGGGTGTATTGTTCTTCGTCCAGGCTCAGGTGCGAATCGCCGGCTACCGTTACCAGCGCTATGCTGGGCGCGGCTTCTTGCAATTCGTTGAGGCGGCGGCCACGGTCAATGATGCGGCTGAGGCGCGTTGAGAGTACGTTCAAGGCTTGGCCGATGGCGGCCAAGAGGAACACCGGCGCCACCGACAATTGGATGACGCGGGAAATATCCGAAGCGAGTAAATCCTCCATGCGACTCCCCTGCCCGGCCTCAGTGGTGGTGATGTCCGCCTGGGCCGTGGGCGTGGCCGTGCGCCAGTTCTTCGGGCGAGGCTTCGCGCACGTCCACCACTTGCACCTCGAAGCACAGGGTTTTGCCCGCCATCGGGTGATTGGTGTCCACGGTGGCCATGGTGTGGCCGACTTTCACTACCGTCACCTGCTGATGCCCGTGGTCGGTTTCGAGCACGGCCACCATGCCCGGCTGCCATTTTCGCGCGCCGTGCAGGTAGCTGATCGGCACGCGCAGTTCGCTGTCGTCGCGGCGCTCGCCAAAAGCGTCGTCAGGCGGCAGCGTTACCGTGAATTCGGCGCCGGCCGCCTTGCCGTCCAGGGCTTTTTCCAAACCGGGCAAGAGGCCGCCGTGGCCGTGCAGATAGACCATTGGCTCGCTGCCTTGGGAGCTTTCGAGCACGGCGCCATCGGCATCCTTGAGCACGAAATGAAACTGGACGACGCTGTTGGGGCTGATTTGCATGGGGAGCTTCCTGAAATTTGAGTCGCGGGATTTTCCCAGGAAACGCCCGCGCAAGCCATGCTTTTCTTGCCCCGGCGCGCCGCCGCATGGAACGGCGCATGGAACGAAAAGTAACGATCCATTGACGCAATCGAGCGGCGCTTTTTTGTGGTATTTGGCGCGGCATCGGTAAAATGCCGCGTAACGGAAACCACTATGCGTTTCATGGGTATTCTTAATTTATGGCAAGCCTCTTATGGTAAGCATCGTCCCCGTACCGCTTTGGCAGCGGCTGTGGTTCATCCTCGCGCTGCCGGGATTGGTGACCTTGCTCGGCACCCTGCCCTTGCCCTTCGTCACTACCTCCACCTTGCTGCTGCTCTATTTGTGCATCGTGCTGTACGCGGCGCTCAAGGCCGATCAGCGCACGGTGTTCCTGTGTACCTTGTGCTGTTTCCTCGGTTTCGCCTTCGTGCAGACGGTGCCGATGTTCGAACTCGATCTGGGCGTTTCCGCGCCGGAAGAAGCCTTGACGGCGGTCCTGTTCGTGGTGATCGGCCTGCTTGCCGCCACCATCGCCATCCGTTTGCGTTCGCAGTTCGCCAGTTTGCAGGAGCAAAAGGAATTCCTGCACCGGCAGTTGGGCTTGAGCCAGGAGCTGCATCAACTGGATTCCACCGCGCCGATTCCTGATCTGGTCGCCCGCCACTTCGGCTCGCTGTTCAATCAGGCCATCCGCTTCCGCCTGAGCAATATCGAGCAAGACGGCAAAACGCGGCAGCAACTGAGTTGGGATTTCACCCCCGGCACCGTCTTGAATCCGGCCTGGCCGACGCTGCTCGCCAGCTTGCGCGAACAAGTGCAAAGCGCGCTGATCCAGCAGGCCGCCGAACAGGCGCGCAAGGAGGCCGAGCGGCGCAGCGATGAGGACAAATTGCGCACCTCGCTCTTATCCTCCGTGTCGCATGATTTGAAAACCCCTCTGGTGACCATGCTGGGCGCCGCCACCAGCTTGCGCGATCTGCGCGCCGATCTGCGCGGCGAGGACGCCGATGAACTGCTCTCCTCCATCATTTCCGAATGCCAGCGCCTGGAAGCCTATATCCAGAATTTGCTGGAAATGACCCGTCTCGGCCACGGCAAACTGCCCTTGGTGCTCGATTGGGTATCGCTGGAAGAAATTTATCATGTAGTGGAAAAACGCCTGTCGCGCCAATATCAGACCGAACGGTTAGAACTCGATCTCGCCGCCGGCCTGCCCGCGCTGCACGTACACGCCGCGCTGGTGGAACAGGGCCTGTTCAACGCGCTCGACAACGCGCTCAAAGCCAGCCGCCCCCAAGGCAAGGTATTATTGCGGGTACGGCGCGAAGGCGAATCGATGCTGATGCTGGTGTGCGACCAAGGGCCGGGCCTGCCCGCTTCCGAGTGGGAGCGCGTGTTCAGCCCCTTTTATACCTTCAGCCTCGGTGACTGCTACGATAAGGGCACCGGGCTGGGTTTGAGCATCTGCCGCAGCATTTTCCGCGTGCACGGCGGCGATGCGCGCATCATCGAGGCGCCGGCTCCGTACCGGCATTGCCTGCGCCTCAGTTTGCCTCTGCCGGACAGTACCACCCAAACGACGGACCACGACGATGACGACGACTATTCTGGTCATAGATGACGAACCGCAAATTCAAAAATTCCTGCGCATCAGCCTCAGCTCGCAGCACATGGACGTAATCAGCGCCGACAACGGCCACCAGGGCTTGAACCTGGCCGCCGAACATTCGCCGGATCTGATCATTCTCGATCTTGGCCTGCCCGACATGGACGGCAAATACGTGCTGCAACATCTGGTGGCGGAAACGCGCATTCCAGTATTGGTGCTGTCGGTGCGCGCCAGCGAGGTGGAAAAAGTCGCCTGTCTGGAAATGGGCGCTTATGACTACATCGTCAAACCCTTCAGCGTGAATGAACTTTTAGCGCGCATCAAACGTACCCTCGCCATCATCAAGCCCCAGCAAGGCGATGAACTTTTGACCTTCGACGATGGCCGGCTGGTGGTGGACGTGGGCCGCCACAAGGTAAGCCTGGACCAGGAACCGGTGGTGCTCACGCGCAAGGAATGGGCGGTGTTTCTGCACTTGGCGCAATCGGGCGGCGCGCTGGTGTCGCAGAGCATGTTGCTGCAAAAAATCTGGGGCGTGACGCACCTCAACGACACCCACTATTTGCGCAACGTGATTCAAAAACTGCGGCAAAAACTCAACGACGACGCCGCGCATCCGCGTTACATCGAAACCGAGCCGGGCGTCGGCTACCGTTTCATTCCGGGCAATTGAGTCAAAAACGCGCCTGGCTTTTTATGCAACTGACGCCAATCGCCTACGTCCATAGCCCCTATCAGCAGAAGTTCGCCATTCCGCGCCAGAGCAATCTGGTAGCGGCGGAAGGCGAACTGGTGTTCGAGCCCGCCTATGCCGATGCCAACGCGCTGCGCGGTTTGGAGGGTTTTTCGCATCTGTGGCTGATCTTCGTGTTTCACGCCAATGCCGATGAACCCTGGTCCGCCACCGTAACGCCGCCGCGCCTCGGCGGCCTTGAGCGGGTCGGCGTTTTCGCCAGCCGCTCGCCTTACCGGCCCAACCCCATCGGCTTGTCGGTGGTGGAATTCGTCGGTATCGAACAGCGCGGCAAGGACTTGCGCCTGCGCGTGCGCGGGGTGGACCTGCTCGATGGCACGCCGATTCTCGACATCAAACCCTACCTGCCCTACGCCGATGCGATCCCCGAAGCGCGCGCCGCCTACGCCGGCAACGCGCCCGGCGGCACTGAGGTGATCTTCAGCGACGCCGCGCAAGCGCAATTGCAGGCGCTGGCTCAAAGCGCGCCGCAACTCGAAAATTTAATCCAGGGCGTACTGGCGCAAGACCCGCGCCCAGCGCAACATGCGCGGCGCGAGGCGCAACGTGATTACGGCATGTATCTCGCTAATTACAACATCCGCTGGCGAATGCAGGACGGCGCCGCGCTGGTGCTGAGCATCGCCGCGCGCGATACCTTGGATGAGGAACCCGCCAATGCCTGAACTCGACATTATCGTAGCGCTCTTCGGCGTCGCGCTCTGCGCCGGCTGCCTCGACACCCTGGCCGGCGGCGGCGGTTTACTGGTGCTGCCAGCTTTGATCCTGGCCGGCCTGCCGCCGCTCGAAGCGCTCGGCACCAACAAGATGCAAGGCACCATGGGCACCGCCACCGCCACCTGGATGATGCTGCGCCACCGGCGCGTCACATGGCAGCAAATGAAACCCCTGATGCTGTGGGCCTTTCTCGGTTCCATCCTGGGCACGATCGCGGTGCAGTTCATCGACGCCGGTTTCTTGCGTTATCTGATTCCCGTGGTCTTGATCGGCATCGCTGGCTATTTCCTCTTCTCCGGCCAACTGCTCGACAAAGTGCACCCGGTAAAACTCGCGCCCGAACGCTTCCGCCGCCTGGTATTGCCAGGCATCGGCGTCTACGATGGCATGATCGGCCCCGGCGCCGGCTCCTTCTTTTCCCTCTCGCTGGTCGCCTGGCAAGGCAAACCGCTGCTCGACGCCACCGCCATGGCCAAATGCCTCAACTTCGCCACCAATTTCGCCTCGCTCTTGGTATTTTTGACCACCGGCAAACTGCTCTGGCAAGTGGGGCTGGTAATGATGTGCGGCCAAGTCCTGGGCGCCTGGTGCGGCTCGCATCTCTTGTTCCGCAGCAACCCGCAGGTATTGCGCGTGTTGATCGTGGTCTTGTGTCTGGGGATGCTGGTGAGGTATTTCGTGGGGGGCTGAGCCTATGGGTTTGCATGACGAATCGGCCAATTCGCCGCAATTGAACGCAATGCAGCGCTGCCCTAAGTGCGGCAAAGACCGGCACGTTCGAAGAAAAACATTGTTAATCGGTAAGGAAAGCCCACTCCAGATGTTCGAAGAGGATAGAGTTGGCTATCGCCGCAAAGATCAGCTTGCGGTTGATGAGGTATTACCAGGCGTGTTGCCTGATCCACCCCTTTCGCAATTCATGGACGGCTTTTACTGCGATACCTGTGGTATAGGTTTTGCCTCGGATAAAATCCTGATTTCAGCGGCATCAAAACGGCCTCGTGCGAACGGCCCCGCTTGAGACGAGCCGCTCAACTCATACCCCTCAGGCTTCAGAAACAGCAGGTGAACCATGCCGAGCCAAATTCAAATACTCGCTTTCGCTGTATATGAGCTTCGGCTTTTATTGGCGAAGCATTTGGGGACATCTTCCGGGGCTTCTCCCGAGCTGCGCTGTGCCGCTCACTTGGCCTATGCGCTACACAATCAAGCCTTGGCGGTTCTCGAAGGAAAATCATTCGAACCTGGTGCAGCCATTGAAGCTATTGCTCATGTGGACAAATTGTGTGGCGAAAATTTCACGCGGCGACTTATGAGTAATTGGCCAGACATCGTTCAATCAGGACAGCCGCCGCTTAGCCAGGGCACTTAGGCGATAATAGCCATCATATGACTAAAGAACTGGATAAATTCATT
>JAITMI010000224.1 GCA_031277435.1 Pseudomonadales bacterium | reverse complement strand
AGGCTGGATTTCGCGTAGCAGGGTTTCCGGCGTGTCTTCGCTGAAGGACACCACCCAATCCACCGCTTCCAAGCCCGCCACTACCGCCATGCGGCGGTCGAGGGACTTGATGGGGCGGCCCTTGCCTTTGAGGCGGGTGACGGAGGCATCGTCGTTGAGCGCCACGATCAGGCGTTGGCCTTGTTGCCGCGCTTGGCGCAAATAGCCGACATGGCCGGCGTGGATGATGTCGAAACAGCCGTTGGTAAAGACGATGCTTTCGCCAGGCGCCTTGGCGTCGGCTACCGCGCGTCGTACTTGCTGGCGCGTCATTACGCCGCGGTCGGAGCCGCCGTCGCGCTGGATTTCGCGGCGCAATTCCGGGCCGCTGATGGCGGCGGTGCCGAGCTTGGCGACCGCGAGGCCGGCGGCGAGGTTGGCCAGCGCCACCGCTTCGTGCAGCGCCGCGCCGGTGGCGACGCAGGCGGCCAGCACGGCGATTACCGTGTCGCCGGCGCCGGTAACGTCGACCACGTCGCGCGCGCGGGCGGGGAAATGCTGTTCGGGTTCTTGCGCGCGGATCAAGGTCATGCCGTGTTCGCCGCGGGTGATGAGCAGCGCTTGCAGTTCCAGTTCATGCAAGAGCGTCTGGCCTTTGCGCACCAGTTCCAGTTCGTTGGCGCAGGG
This sequence comes from Pseudomonadales bacterium, assembly GCA_031277435.1. Lineage (GTDB taxonomy): Bacteria > Pseudomonadota > Gammaproteobacteria > Pseudomonadales > Pseudohongiellaceae > CAILUG01. The sequence continues at coordinate 1,906 of JAITMI010000224.1, read as the reverse complement.
GCCAACGATGGCTTCAAATTCGTGCAGATTGGGTTTGAGCAGCGTGGCGCCGCGATAAATCGAAAAATCATTGCCCTTGGGATCGATCAGCACCGGCACCTTGGCGGCGCGCGCGAGCTGGATCAAATGCCGCGCGTCGCCCAGCGCGCCTTTTTTGTAATCGGACAATACCATTACGTCCGTTTTGCCCAATAAGGCCGCGACTTTGCCGTGCAATTGCCGCGCGTCTTCAGTGGCAAACATTTCCTCGAAATCGAGACGGATCAATTGCTGATGACGGCTGACCACGCGCAGTTTGGTGATGGTGGGCTTGCCGGCGACGCAATGAAAATCGCACAGCACGCCCGCGGCATTGAGGCTGGTTTGCAGTTCGCGGCCCGTGGGGTCGTCGCCCACCAGGCCCACCACGGAAGCGGCGGAGCCCAGCGCCGCCAGGTTGAGCGCCACGTTGGCGGCGCCGCCGGGGCTATCCTTGGTGTCTTGCACCTTGACCACGGCCACCGGCGCTTCGGGGGAAATGCGCGAGGCGGCACCGTGCCAGTAACGGTCGAGCATGACGTCGCCAACTACCAGTACGCGCGCGTCATCGAAGCGGGGAATGTCGAGTTTCATGGCAAAAATCAAAGCGGTTGTAAAACAGCCGCATCATAGCATAGCGCCCGCTTATGCCAGGGCTTTGCTACAATCGCGCTTTCTTCCAGCCGCGACGCCAGAGTGACTAAAACCGCCCCCGCTTATTCGCGTTTTCTCGCGCCCCGCCATTGGCCTACCTGGCTGGGCATTGGCGTGCTGTGCCTGATGGCGCTGTTGCCGCTGCGCGCACGGCTATGGTGCGGCGCGCGGCTGGGCGATTTGCTGTTTTATTTTGGCCGCGAACGGCGCTACATCACGCGCATCAATATCGAGCGCTGTTTTCCCGAACTTTCCGCCCAAGAGCAACAGGCGCTGGTGCACCAGAGTTTCCGCGAAAATGGCATTGGCTTGGTGGAAACCGCCTGCGGCTGGATTCGCCCCGCCGCGCGCTTCAAAACGCTGGGCCGCCTCAAAGGCGGCGATTTGCTTGAGAAGGCGCTGGCGCGGGGGCGCGGCGTGCTCTTGCTCGGCGCGCATTACACCACGCTCGATTTTTCCGCCAATTTGCTGTCCTTATATTTTCCTTTCGCGGTCACTTACCGGGCGCACAAAAATCCGCTATTCGACGCCTTCATGCTGCGTGGCCGCTTGCGCAACTGCAATGGCGTATTCAACCGCCACGACGTTCGCGGCGCTTTGCGTCACCTCAAACAAGGCAAGATTCTGTGGTACGCGCCGGATCAGGATTACGGCCCGGAACAAGCGGTTTTCGCGCCGTTTTTCGGCAATATGGCCGCCACCATCACCGCCGCGTCGCGTTTCGCCGCGTTCAATAACTCGCCGGTTTTTTTGGCGCGGCATCATCGCGGTGAGGGTCCGCAACCTTACGAGATGGAAATAACGCCCCTGCGCAATTTCCCCAGCGGCGACGATCTGGACGACGCCACGCGCCTGAATCTGGCGCTCGAAGCGGCGATTCGCGTCAAACCGGCGCAGTATTTGTGGATGCACAAGCGGTTCAAAACGCAAGCGGGCGGCAAGCCGCAAAGCCCTTATATTTTGATCAAAACGCCGTACCGTAAACTCGACGCCACACGCTATGAGGCGCTGATCGAGGGCGCGCAAGTGGAGCATGAAGGGCGGCGGCGTTTGCAAAGCGGGCTCGAACTGCGCCGTTTCGCAGGTGTAGGACGCTGGCGGCAAGCGGCTTTGCGGCTCGATACCTTAAGCAAAAAATTGCGCGCGCAAGGCATCGCCACCGTGACCATCGACAATGTATTCCGCCTGCCACATCTGCGCGAAACCATCGCCACCTGCTTCGTGCCAGAGCCCG
>JAITMI010000117.1 GCA_031277435.1 Pseudomonadales bacterium | reverse complement strand
CCCGCAGTATCAGTTCGAGATCGCCGGCAACGAAGCCTTCGTGCGCGCCGACTACTCCTATTCGGACTCCTACCGTTCCGGTTTGATGGCGGAGCTCAACAAGTTCAATGCAGGCGTTGCCGTCAACGCCTACAACCCCTGGACCTGGATGACGCCCTCCACCTATAACCTGAACCTGCGCGCTGGCATCAACATGCTGAATATCGACTGGGCGCTGTACGTCACCAATGCTACCGACCGTCAACCGGAACGCCGCCTCCCCGGCCACTCCGCCAACGGCGACAGCTCGTACATCAACGGCAACATGGCGCGTCCACGCACCATTGGCTTGCAGTTGAACTACGACTTCTAAGCTGATCCGTAGGGGCGGCCATGTGGCCGCTCCTATGCCAAATCAGCACGATTCTTCCTTTTGCCCCGCTTCGCGCGGGGCTTTTTTTGCACGGCGTTTTTGCGCGCCGAATCCGGCTTCACGCGGGAAATCACGGCCTTTGCGCCTTGAACGAAAAGCGCGATTTTAGTAGTATGCGCGCCACTTTCTGATCGGCATCCGGCCTGGTTCCCTGGGCGGCAAAACTAAGGAGAAGACCCGTGAATGACGGCACTGTAAACAAGAGCCGCAGGCGCTTTTTGATCGGCAGTACCTCCCTGGTGAGCGCGGCTGGCGCAGTGGGGGCCGCGGTTCCCTTCGTCGGCTCCTGGCAGCCAAGCGCGAAAGCGCTGGCGGCGGGCGCGCCCATCACCATCGACATTGGCCGCCTCAACCCCGGCGAATTGCTCGGCCCGATGCCCGCCTGGCGCGGTCAGCCCATCTTCGTGATGCGCCGCGACGAGACCACGCTGGAAAGTCTGCGCAGCAACCTCGATCACTTGGCCGATCCGCAATCGGAAAACGCCAATCAACAGCCGGCTTACGCGCAAAATGAATTCCGTTCGCGCAAGCCGGAGCTGATGATTCTGGTCGGCATCTGCACTCACCTCGGCTGCTCCCCGCAATTGTTCGCGCAAGTACAGCCGCAGGATTTCGACCCCGAGTGGAAAGGCGGCTTCTTCTGCCCCTGCCACGGTTCCATGTTCGACCTGGCTGGCCGCGTGTTCCGCGGCGTGCCCGCGCCCAGCAACCTGCGCGTTCCCCCTCATTACTACGTCAACGACAACGTCATCGTGATCGGACTCGATGCGGAGAATTCATAATGGCCAGCAGCAGCGAAAACAACACTGAAGTAGGCGGCCTGCTGGGCTGGATCAATGCGCGTTTGCCCGTAACACAGGCATTCGAAAAGCACATGAGCAAGTATTACGCGCCGAAGAATTTCAACGTGTGGTACATCTTTGGCGTATTGTCGATGCTGGTGCTGGCGAATCAGATTCTCACCGGCATCTGGCTCACCATGAATTACAACCCCAGCGCCGAGGGCGCCTTCGCCTCCGTCGAATACATCATGCGCGACGTGGATTACGGCTGGATTTTGCGCTACATGCACTCCACCGGCGCTTCCGCGTTCTTCATCGTGGTGTATCTGCACATGTTCCGCGGCCTTATGTACGGCTCGTACCAAAAACCGCGCGAATTGATCTGGATTTTCGGCATGGCGATTTACCTGGCGCTGATGGCCGAAGGTTTCATGGGCTACGTGCTGCCCTGGGGCCAGATGTCCTACTGGGGCGCCAACGTAATCGTGAGCCTGTTCGGCGCCATTCCGGTGATCGGGCAGGATTTGATGACCTGGATTCAGGGCGACTTCCTGATTTCCGGCGCCACGCTCAACCGTTTCTTCGCGCTGCATGTGATCGCGCTGCCTTTGGTGCTGGTCCTCTTGGTCGTGCTGCACATCCTGGCGCTGCATGAAGTGGGTTCCAATAACCCCGACGGCATCGAAATCAAGAAAAACAAGGACGCCAACGGCATTCCGCTCGACGGCATTCCCTTCCACCCCTACTACACCACGCATGATCTGTTGGGCGTGGTGGTGTTCCTGTTCGTGTTCTGCTTTGTGCTGTTCTTCATGCCGGAGATGGGCGGTTACTTCTTGGAATACGCCAACTTCGAGATTGCCAACAACCTCAAGACGCCTGAGCACATCGCGCCGGTGTGGTATTTCACGCCGTTCTACTCGATGTTGCGCGCGGTGACGTATCCGCTGTTTGGCGTCGATGCCAAAGTGTGGGGCGCGCTGACCATGGCCCTGGCCATCGCCATTTTGTTCGTGGTGCCCTGGCTGGATCGCAGCCCGGTGAAATCCATGCGCTACAAGGGCTGGTACAGCCGTATTGGTCTCTTGCTGTTCGTGGTGTGCTTCATCATCCTCGGCGTGCTCGGCACCATGATCGCCACCGGCCCGCGCACCGCGCTGGCGCAGCTTTGCACGGTGTATTACTTCGTGTTCTTCCTGGCCATGCCCTGGTACACGCGCAAGGAAACCACCACCACGCCGCCCGCCCGCGTCACCGGCCGCTTCATCAGCATTCCGCAACTCTTGCTCGCCCTGGCGCTGATCGCGGGCCTGACCTGGCTGCCACTCAAAGCGGTGGGCGCGGAAGCGACGGCTGAACTCGAACCTTTCACGGTGAACCTAGAAGACAAAGCCGGCCTGCAATCAGGCGCCGCCACCTTCATCAACTACTGCATGGGCTGCCACGGCGCGCGCTATTCGCGTTATCAGCGCGTGGCGACGGATCTCGGCATTCCGGAAAAACTGATGGAGGATTACCTGATCTTCAATCCCGCTACCAGCATCGGCGATCTGATGGAAAGCGCGCTGCCGGAGGAACAGGCCAAGAACTGGTTTGGCATCGCCCCGCCCGATCTCACGCTGGTGGCGCGCGCGCGCAGCCCAGAATGGCTCTATGGTTATCTCAAGGGTTTTTATCTGGACCCGAGCCGCCCCTTCGGCGTTAACAACACCGTGTTCAATAACGTCGGTATGCCCAACATCCTGGGCTCCTTGCAAGGCGATCAGGTGTGCGACGACGCAAGCTGCGCGCACCTGAACATGGTGGAAGGCAGCGGCACGCTGTCCGAAGCGGAATTCGACAAAGTCGTCACCGACCTCGTCAACTTCCTGACCTACCTGGGCGAGCCGGCGCGTCTGCACCGCGAAACCATCGGTGGCTATGTATTATTTTTCCTCGCCTTCCTGTTTGTATTCGCCTACATGCTCAACCGCGAATACTGGAAGGACGTACACTGAACGCAGCCGCACCGCTGACTGCATAAAAAGACTGCACACAGAGGCCGATATTTCATGGGAGTCGTAACGAAACGCTCTTCAATGTTGTTTTATTCCGATGGTTACAGTCAGTTCAGCCATCGGGTACGCATCGTACTGGCGGAAAAAGGCGTGACGGTCGAAGTGGTGGATGTCGATATTTACGACAAACCCGAAGACCTCTCCGTACTCAACCCGTACAACACGCTGCCCACGCTGGTGGACCGTGACCTGGTGCTCTACGAGCCCAACATCATGATGGAATATTTGGACGAGCGGTTTCCGCATCCGCCCTTGTTCCCGGTCTATCCGGTGGCGCGCGCGCAAAGCCGCTTGTGGATTTACCGCATCGACCGCGACTGGAGCGGCTTGGTGGAAACCCTGCAAGCCGAGGAAGGCACACCCGCCGAACTCGACAAGGCGCGCAAGGAACTGCGCGAGAGCCTGATTTCCGTCTCGCCGATCTTCGCCGAAAAACCGTTTTTCATGAGCGATGAATTCACCATCGTCGATTGCTGCGTACTGCCGATTCTGTGGCGCCTGCCCGAAATCGGCATCCGCCTGCCGGAAACCAAGGCCACCAAGGGGCTGCTCGATTACAAAGCGCGCTTGCTTGAACGCGAGTCCATTCAACAAAGCCTCTCGGAACAAGAGCGCGAAATGCGCACCTGAACGGCGCGCGGGAGCACGGCATGGCGATGACCTCCCACCGCCCCTATCTGGTGCGGGCCCTCAACGAGTGGATACTCGACAATAACTGCACGCCTTATCTGCTGGTGAACGCTTACGCCAGCGGCGTGCAGGTACCGCAGGATTTCGTCAAGGACGGCCAGATCGTGCTCAACATCTCCCCCACCGCGGTGCAGGGCTTGGTGATGGACAACGAGGGCCTGGAATTCAACGGCCGTTTCCGCGGCATTCCCACCCACGTCTATGTGCCAATCGCCGCCGTAATGGGCATCTACGCCCGCGAAAACGGCCAAGGCATGATCTTCGAATACGACAACGCGCCGCCGCCGCCGCCCGCTCCAACACCCACGCCCGTCGTCACGGACAGCGGCGGCGCCGAGGTCACGCCCCTGGGTAAACGTAAACCCAAGGGCAAGCCCTCGCTCAAGGTAGTCAAATAGCGGGGGTTCAGTTGGTGTATTCGAAGGCTCTGACGACCTTGGTAACGCCCTGGGTGTTGCTCACCAGGTCCACCGTCATGTCCGCTTCCGCCTGCGACACCAGCCCCATCAAATAAACCACGCCGTTTTCGGTCACCACCTTGGTGCGCAGGCCGCTGACGGTGGGGTCGGCCAGCATCAGGGTTTTCAGCTTGGTGCTGATCCAGGCATCGTTGCTGCGCGAGAGGAAGTCGGTGGTGCCGGCCACTTCCAGTTCATTGTGTACGGCCTTGATGCCGCTACTGGCCTCGCGCGCGATGCGGGTGGCGAGGTTCTTCAGATCCTGCGTTTGCACCTGGCCCACCAGCAACACCACATGATTGAAGCTGATCACGCTGATGTGCGCATCGCGCAAGCCAGGGTCGGCGGCGCGCAGGTTGACGTTGATGAGGGTTTCGATGGTGCCGTCATCCACCACGGTGCCGAGCGTGCGCACGCCCTCCTCCTCCCGCAGCGGTTTGCCGCC
>JAITMI010000116.1 GCA_031277435.1 Pseudomonadales bacterium | reverse complement strand
CCTGGAGGCACCTCCCGGCCATCCCTGCCCTCCCCGGGTCCCGCCCCGGCCACCGCCAGCGCAGAGCTCGCGGCTTGATTAGAAGCCTCCACGATACTGCCGGACAAACTCCGTAACCGCCGTTGCCGGGCCACGAAACACAATGCGCCCGGCATTCTTGCGCAGTTGATAGTCGTACATCGGATCGTAATAGTCGCGCAGCAGTTGCGCGATCCAGGCGCGATGCGGCGCGGGGTCGCCTTGTTCATGGCTGGCGAGCGCTTGTTCCAAGAGCGCCGCGATAAGGCGGTAATGCTCCATGCCAAGGCGGCGCTGGATATTGCCGAGCGCCTGGCGCAGTTCGCTGGCGAAAGCATCGAAACCCGCCCGCGCGCCCAGCGCCGCTTGCCAGTCGTTGAGATTGCTCAGGATGTAGTGGTGGAAGGAATGCTCGATGCGCGCCTCCAGCGGCGCTTCCAGCAGCACCAGCGGCGCGGCATTCATCGCCAGCCGCAGCATGGGCGGCAAGAGTACGCGACCGATCAGTTTACTTTCGTCCTCCAATAACAGCGCGCGTTCGGGCGCGGCCTGCGTGGCGCGCAGCAAGGCGACCGCCAGTGCGTTTTCAAAATCAATCTGCGCCGGCTGGCCGCCCACTCGCTTGCCAAAGGCGCTGCCGCGATGCCGCGCCAAGGCTTCCAGATCAATCGCCGCCGGCAAGCTTTGCAGCAACACGGTCTTGGCGCAGCCGGTGCGTCCGCCGAGGATCAAAAGCGGCTGCCGTTGGCAGGCATTCTGTAACGATTGCAACAAAAACCGCCGCATGGCTTTGTAGCCGCCCAGTATGCGCGGATAGTCGCAGCCAGCTTCGCGCAGCCACTCTTGGCAGATTTGTGAACGCAGGCCGCCGCGAAAACAGTAGAGATAACCCTCGGGATACTGATGGGCGAAGTCGAGCCAGGCGGCGATGCGCCGCGCTTTTACTTCGCTACTCACCAGCGAATGTCCCAGCGCGAGCGCGGCTTGTGGACCGGATTGTTTGTAACAAGTGCCAACGGCGGCGCGCTCGGCGTCGTTCATCAGCGGCAGGTTGACCGCGCCGGGGAAGCTGCCGCGCGCGAATTCGATGGGAGCGCGCGTGTCCATTAGTGGCGCTCCGGTCAAAAACAGGGCGCGGTAATCGTCGCTGTCGGCTCTCACGGCAAGAGTTCGATGCGCGGGCCCGCGCGCTCGGGCATCAGCGTGCCGATGCAGGCTGCCATGATGCCGTGCTCGCGCAGCAAGCCTTCCACCGCCGCGACGCCTTCGGGCCGCACGCTGAGCAAGAGGCCGCCGCTGGTCTGCGGATCGCACAGTAATTGGCGCTGAAATTCCGTGAGCGGCGGCAATTGTTGACCGTAACTATCAAAATTGCGCAGCGTGCCGCCCGGCACGCAGCCTTGCACCAGATATTCCGCCACTGGCGTCAGGCACGGCACTTGATCGAAATGCAAACTGGCGTTCACCCCGGAGCCTTCACACAGTTCCAAGAGATGCCCCGCCAGGCCAAAGCCGGTAACGTCGGTCATTGCCGTGACTGAGGGCAGTTGCGCCGCCAGCGCGCCGATGTCATTGAGGCGGCACATCAGATCGCGCGCCAAAAACTGATGTTCCGGTTTGAGTTTCTTCTGTTTCTGCGCCGTGCTCAGCACGCCAATGCCGAGTGGCTTGGTGAGGTAGAGCAAATCGCCTGCTTGCGCGCCGCTGTTTTGCCGCAGATGTTCGCGCCGCACTTGCCCGGTCACCGCCAGGCCGAAAATTGGCTCGGGCGCGTCGATGCTGTGCCCGCCCGCCAGCATGATGCCGGCCTCGTTACAGGTTTTACGCCCGCCCGCCACCACCTGCCGCGCCACCTCAGGCGGTAATATATTGATCGGCCAGCCCAAAATGGCGATCGCCATCAGAGGCCGGCCACCCATGGCATAAATGTCGCTGATGGCATTGGCGGCGGCGATGCGGCCAAAATCGAAGGCGTCATCGACGATCGGCATGAAAAAATCAGTAGTGCTGAGGATCACATGCTCATCACTGAGCCAATAAGCCGCGGCATCGTCGCGCGTGGCAGTGCCAACCAACAGCGCGGGATCATCAAACTCGTTATGGCTGCCGGCCAGAATGGTAGCCAGCACCCGCGGCGAAATTTTGCAGCCACAGCCGGCGCCGTGGCTGTATTCGGTAAGACGTATGGACTCGTGCATCAGCCTTCCTTGAGCCAGGCCAAAGCCGCGCTACGCAGTTCCGGCGACGCCACATGCCCGCCGTCGAACACATCGAAACGCAGCGGATATTCTTCCTTTTCCAGCCGCGCCGCGATGACGGCGCCGCAGCGGTCAAAGGGCAATACTTGATCTTGCCGCCCATGCGACACATACACTTGCGGCTTGCCCTGCCAGGCATCGCTGATGATGAAGCCGGGCGAGTGCGCGATTACGTGCGTGAAAAGATCGCCATTGAGCAGCCCCAGGCTGAGGCCGTAAGTCGCGCCGTCGGAAAAACCGCCGATCGCCAGATGCGACGCATCGACCGCGCAAGCGTCGAAAGTTTCCTGCAAGAGCTCATCCACCACGTTGAAGTCGCGCTCGAAATCACCGCGAATCGCATCCCAGGTGCCTTGGCGGCTGCTGGGGCAGAGCAGAATCACGCCCTGCTCATCCGCCGCCGCGCGCTCCTGCTCCAGCGTTCTGCCGCCGTTGCCGCTGGCGCCGTGGAACATCACGAACAAGGGCAGCGGCGTATTGGGCTGATAATTGGGCGGCAGATACAAGAGCGAAGGCCGCTCATTGGTGTTGCGCAACAGATGCACGCCCGGCGCGAGGCTTTGCTTCGCCGCGCCCGGCCGTGTTCTAAAGCGCCCGGCTTCGCGGTTGGCGGCGAGGGCGGGAGTTAAGCCCGCGCTCAACAAGGCAGCGCTAGCGGCGCCGCGTAACAGATGGCGTCTGGTAAAAGTCTGGGACATGGCGAACCTCACGAAACGGGAAGGTTCGGTGATTTTACGCGCGATGGCCCCAGTTGGTGCAAGTCGAGCACTATTTAGCGCTCTTTAGCTCTACTCGGCTTCTAAGCTCTCCTGAGTCCATCTTCCGCTTCAAGAAATACGGAAAGTACAGTACACAGCCCCCACCACGAATAGTGATGTCATAGCGGCAAAATACCTCGCCATCTTGATTCAGTAGTGACCATTCGGCCAAGGCGCCGTCGGGAGCATCAAGCGTCACTCGTATAGTTCCAGGAGATAGATTGGTTCCAATATAAGCAACATCGTCAATAATCGCGTCACGGACGGGTGGAAAGGCTTGATTGCCAGGAAAGCTGAACTGACTATCGTGCGACAGGACGCTCTGGCGCACGGTGGGCCAGAGCCGTTGACGTAGAAAATACTGGTCAATATCAAGACGGCTTTTGCCAACTCCGTCATGCTGGAGAAAGTCGATTATTTCGGCTCTCATACTGGGGATGACGCCCGTGCAGCCACCCCACATGCCGGCCAGCATCAGTTCGCAGTGGCCGGGCCAATCGCGCATCAGGTGGAACCAGCGGTCCGACTCCAGCCAGGCATGTACCGCCGCCGTTTCACGTTGTCCGATCAAGGAGTCAGCATCTCGTAGCAAAAAGCGCGATACCTCTGGATCATCGGCCACCAGAAAACGCCACATCAACGGATGAATCGTGGCCTTGGTTGTGTCGTCAACCATAATGACTTCCGCGCCTTTAGCGCGTAGCCGCCGCAGCACATCGGCGGGCACGCTGGCATCGACATAAAAGCGGCAACTCCAATCCGGCAGCAGCGCGGCGGCGGCATTGCAATTGGCGATGGCGACTTCACAATAGCGCGGTTGCGCGCCATACAAGGTGTAGGAAATCACTTTGCGTCCGCTCTGTGGATCGGCGGGCGGGTGAGTAGGAATTGCGTAGTATTTATTGCCTTGTACCGACGCATCCTTCAACCGCAAGGCAATGCCGCCATGCAGTTGGCCTTCCTCGCGCCTGTTGGTTTTACCACAGATGAAACTCATGAATTCATGGTGATCAAGATCCTTGCCATGAAAAACTGGGTCGATGTGTTTGCCTGCGGTGTAAGCGTCCTCATACCGTCCAAGTTCATACAGGCACAGCCCTTCCAAGTAAAAAAACTTGGGATGTGGCGAGAGTTTTTGGGCGCCGCGAGCATGGACCAAGGCTTCATCATGACGGCCCAACTTGTTCAGCACGCGGATGTGGCGGTTGTGTGCATCGGCAAAATCGGGAGCGAGTTCGACGGCACGCTCGTAGCATTGCAGCGCCTCGACGAGCCGGCCCAGCCTTTCCAGAACATGGCCGCGTTTATGATGCGCGTGAACATCGTTGGGCGTCAACGCGACGACGTGGTCATAACTGTGTAGCGCCTCGTTATAACGGCCTGACTGTTCCAGTACGATACAGTGATAACGCCGCGCATCAATCCAATCCGGCCTGAGCGTAATGACGTTTTCGATGTTTGCCAGTGCTTCACCCAGGCGTTTTAGACCAAC
>JAITMI010000066.1 GCA_031277435.1 Pseudomonadales bacterium | reverse complement strand
TGGCTGGGCTGGCAGAGTTTGCCCTTGGTCGTGCTGTTATCGTCTTGCGTTGGCGCCATCTTTGGGCTGGCGGCGATCCTGCTGCGTGGTCGCGACCGCGCCGCGCCCATTCCCTTTGGGCCTTATCTCGCCGCCGCGGGCTTCATCGCCTTGTTGTGGGGCCAGCGGCTGTCGAGTTTGTTGTTTGGTGGAGTATTGTGAAATGAGAGTATTTTGAAATGAGCGTTCGCGGTCCTTATGTAGTCGGCCTTACCGGCGGCATCGCCAGCGGCAAAAGCGCGGTGGCGGCTGAGTTCGCGGCGCGCGGCGTCCGCGTGATCGATGCCGACCAGATCAGCCGCGCCGTGGTGGAACCGGGCGGCGAGCTGTTGCGACAAATCGTGGAATATTTCGGTCCAGAACTGCTGCACGCCGACGGCCGCCTCGACCGCGCGCAACTGCGCCAGCGTATTTTCGCCAGTCAGGCGGAACGTTTATGGCTGGAAAATTTATTGCATCCGGTGATCCGCCAGCGCATCCGCGCCGAGATCGCGGCCAGCAAAGAGCCCTGGCTGATCCTGATGGTGCCGCTGCTCCTTGAGGGTACGGGCTACGATTTCGTGCAGCGCGTGCTGGTAGTGGACGCGCCGGAAGAGGTACAACGCACCCGCGCCCGCGCCCGCGACGGTTCGGACGCGGCCACCATCGAGGCCATCATGGCGCGGCAACTACCGCGCGCACAGCGCCTGGCGCGCGCCGACGACGTGATCGACAATAGCGGCCCCCTGGCCGCGCTCGCCCCGCGCGTGGCGGAACTCTTGATTCGTTACGAGGCGCTTGCGCGTGAATGGCGGCAACAATGAACACACCAAATGAGCCCAAAAGCAGCATCAAACAAGTGAACTGCCCCACCTGCCAGAAAATCGTGCGCTGGAGTGAAGCCGAACCCTACCGGCCTTTTTGTAGCAAGCAATGCCAGTTGATCGATTTCGGCGCGTGGGCGACGGAGCGTTACGGCATCGCGGAACAGGAAGGCGAAAGTCCGCCCGCTGAGGAGGATATTGATGATTCCCCGTAACGGGGGAAGGGGTGGTCCGGCTACATCAGTCCGAAATTGAGCCGGACTTTAGATTTGATTCCTCAAGACTTAAACCGATAAGCGCATTCAATGCTTGCAGGATCGGATAATTGGCGGCGGGGAAGGCGAGGCTTTGCAGTTCGGCGGGGCTGTACCAGCACAGTTCTTGACCTTCCATGCCACAAGGCTCACCGCTGAATTCGCGGACCAGCCATACGTCGAGCGTGACGCGCTTGCCGGGGTAGTCGTGGCTGGTGACTAAGAACGGTTCCGCGTTTTGTACTTCTAGTGCCAATTCTTCTTGCAGCTCGCGCCGCAGGGCTTGCAGCGGGGTTTCGCCGGCTTCCACTTTGCCGCCGGGGAATTCCCACAGGCCGCCTTGGTGTTTGTGCTTGGGGCGCAATGCCAGAAGGCAGCGATTATTCGCGTCGAGAATTACCGCGGCCACCACCAGTATGCCTGGGTTGGCCTTATCGTCAGGAGCGGTAGTCGGCATTGATGCTGACGTAGTCGTGGGAGAAGTCGCAGGTCCACAAGCGCTCCCGTGCACCGCCGCGGCCCAGGCTGACGCGGATGGTGAAGGCTTCCTGGTTCAGTACGCGCTGGCCTTGTTCTTCGGTGTAGCTTGTGGCGCGCGCGCCGTGTTCGACGATTTTTGTCCGGTCGAGCCAGATTTCGATGGCGTCGAGGTCGAGTTCATGCAAACCGGCGCGGCCCACGGCGGCGAGGATGCGGCCCCAGTTGGGATCGGAGGCGAATAGCGCGGTTTTCACCAAGGGCGATTCGGCGATGGCGTAGCCAACCTTGAGGCATTCCTCGCTGTCCGCCCCGCCTTCGACATCGACGGTGACGAACTTGGTGGCGCCTTCGCCGTCTTTGATGATGGCGGTGGCGAGTTCGACGCACAACTCTTGCAGCGCGGTGGTGAACAGCGTTTGTTCAACGGGCGGCAGGCTGGCGAAGCTCACGCCGCTCTGGCCGGTGGCGCTCAACATGCAGCAGTCGTTGGTGGAGGTGTCGCCGTCCACGGTGACGCGGTTGAAACTCTTATCGGCGGCGGCGCGCAGCAGGGTTTGCGCTTCGCGTTGAGTAAGAGACAAATCGGTACAGATATAGGCGAGCATGGTGGCCATATTCGGCTTGATCATGCCGGCGCCCTTGGTGATGCCGGTGAGTGTCAGCGTTTTGCCGCCGAGCGTGAGTTGGCGCGAGGCGGCTTTGGGCCGCGTGTCGGTGGTCATGATGCCGCGCGCGGCAGAGTCCCAATTATCGGCGGACAGCGTACTTAAGGCTTGCGGCAAGGCCGCGATGATTTTAGCGGCGGGCAAAAGTTCGCCGATCACGCCGGTGGAAAAGGGCAGCACGGCGTTTGCTGCGATGCCGCCGAGCGCCGCCAGCGCCTCGCAGCAGCGGCTCGCGGCGTCCAGACCCGGCGCGCCGGTGCCGGCATTGGCGTTGCCGGTGTTGATGAGGAAATAGCGCGGCATCCGCGCCCCCAGATGCGCTTTGCTCAGAATTACCGGCGCCGCGCAAAAGGCATTGCGGGTGAATACGCCGGCGGTGATGCTGCCTTCGTTCAGCTCGAATAGCACCAAGTCCAGCCGCCCCGGCTTTTTGATGCCAGCGGACACCGCCGCCAGGCGTACGCCCGGCACTGCGTGCAGTGTGCCGTATTCGCCGTTACCTACCGCCATGTTGTTGTGCTCGCATTATGTCGCCGCCCTCGTCATGGCCCGGCTTGACCGGGCC
>JAITMI010000042.1 GCA_031277435.1 Pseudomonadales bacterium | reverse complement strand
CGCCTGCCGGAGGAATGCGCCAAACTCTGGCGGGGTAACCCTGGCGTCGATGTGGTGGGCTACATCGAACAGATTACGCCGCTGTTCGAGCGTTGCCGCCTCTCGATCGCGCCGCTGCGTTATGGCGCCGGCATCAAGGGCAAAATCGGCACCAGCCTCTGCCACGGCGTACCCTGCGTGGCGACGCTGCTCGCCGCCGAAGGCATGGGGCTGACGGACCAGGAGAACATCATGCTCGGCGCCGATCCCGCCGCTTTCGCCGCGGCGATTGTGGCGGCGTATCAGGATGAAATGTTATGGAACAAGTTGTCGAAAAATGGACTCAGCCTGTTCGAGGAACAGTATTCGTTGCGGCGTGGGCTACAGCGGCTGAAGGACTTGATTGATGATCTGGCGGCGCTGGCGTAAATGCCGATGCTGCAATTCTCAAGAATTTTTGACTTTGGCGCGCATGGCACGCCAGCCGCGCACCAAAGGCGACAAGACGCGATACAGCCAAGGCACCCCAATTATTGCTTGCTTGAGACGCGCAAACGTTCTTCTTCCATGCAATTTGCATAGCGCCGCCAAGTCTTGCCAAAAAGTCCGTGGCCGCGGCTCAGGCGGCGGGGCGCCCGGTTCGGACGCGGGCACGCGCGCAGGGGGAAAAGCGACATGGGGAAATTCCGTGTATTTTCTCACCCCCTGCTTGGCATCGCGCGTGGCCGCCAAAAAACCATGACCAAAACAGCGATCCGGTTCCAAATGACAGCCTTCCGCCCATTCGTTCCAGGCATTGATGAACACCACCTGTTCGCCCCCTTCTTGCGCTCCTAGCGCCAGATCCAGCGTGGACGCCAGCCAGAATTCATAATTTTCCGGCACGCCGTTCAGTGTGATGAGCGCGCGCTCCTTGGTGCGCGCCGTGTTGTCCCAGGAGGGAAACACCGTCTTGAATACGCGCGGATTGGCGTAAGTCCGGCTCAAATAAAACTCGGCAATTTGCGCATATTGGAACACATTGCCCTTAAATTCCTCATGGAAATCCACGCGCTCATTGCTATTGGCGAAGCGCAGATTGTGCGGCGGAAACTCTACGCCGCTGTCGAAGCCGTACTGTTGATAATCTTCATTGCCATGCGTCAATGCCGCGCACAGATGAATTTCTCCCAGCCCGATGGCGCGGCAATGTTCACGCCAAATCTCCAGCGTTTTGCGTGCGTCTGGCAAGTGCTGGGGGCGGTAGACGATCAAGAACGGTTTGCCATCAACACGGATGTAGCGGCTGTCCTCGAAGAAGGGAATCAGCGACTTGATGAAATTGAGATCATCATCCGGCAGGTATTTTTGCGCGATCAATACTTCATGTTCGGCGGCATCCCAGCGGCGCGTCCAGTTTTCGTTGGCCCAGCACAGGCAAAACGGCATGTCGCTTTGTGGATCGCCCAGCATGTCGTCCAAGGGCTGCTGTAGCAGGCGTTTGCCGGAAAACCAGTAGTAGTGATAGCAAAAGCCGTCGATGCCGTATTCCTTGGCGACCTTGATCTGGTCGCGGCGGGTTTCCCGCAGCCGCAAATCATAAAAGCCGAAATCGGTGGGCAAATGCGGCTGTAAATGCCCCTCGAACAAGGGCGCCGCCTTGGTGACGTTGGTCCATTCGGTAAAACCTTTGCCCCACCATAAGTCATTCTCCGGGATCGGGTGGAACTGGGTCAGGTAAAACGCGATCAAGCGCGGCGGCGCGGAGGTGGAGGCTGGCATTGGTTCAGGTTGATTCACGGTAACTTGCCCAGCAAGCGGGCTTAAAGTTTGATGCCGGCGGCGCCCAAGACTTTCCGCAGCAGCGCCTTGGACTTTGGACTCAAACGCGCGCCCAAGCGGCTTTTCCAGGATGGAGTGACTTGCGGTTTTTGTTCCAGAATCAAACTGACCGCGGCGCCCTCCCGCGTGAGCGGAACGGCTTTGACTACCACTTGGTAAAGATTGGCATAAGGGCTCGTTTGCAATACGGCGCGCGTTGCCTCCGGCAGTTTTACCCACTGCACGGCGAAATCGGTTTCTTGTGGCGGCACGATGACGTGTATGACCTCGATTATTTTGAGATCGGCCTGCGCGAACAGCGCTTCGATATTTTTTACCCCAAAAAAACGGATATGCGTGCGGTCCAAGAGCCCCCAGCCGTTATAGGCGAAGTCGCTGTTCATCAAGCAGGCCATTACCCCGGCATGGCCAGTATGTGGCAGGGAAACGACCATGTAGCCATTCTCGTTGAGCAGCGGCGCCATTTGCCGCAGCGTGCGCCAAGGATCGTAAAGGTGTTCCAATACGTCCGCCGCGACCACTACGTCAAAGCGTGGTTCATTATCCAAGAGGCGCGGCCAGTCTTGCGCGTTCAAATCAATTTGCAACACTTTTTCACAAAATGGCGCAACTTTTTCAATGGCGTCCGCGTCCAGCTCCATGCCGACGACCGAACATTGCCCTTGCGTCGCCAGTACTCTGGTAATTGAACCGGGGCCACAACCAATTTCCAGCACGCGCTTATGCGTGCCCACGAGCCGCACTACGCTGGCGGGCGCGGAAGCGGACTGGGTGTCCACCTCATATTCGTAATGGTGTTTTTGTGGGTTTTTCATGAGTGTCGCGATGTCAAACTGGCGCCTTATTCTTCTTCGCGGCGGCCGTGATGCAAATAAAGATAAACCAGCCCCAATGGGGCGATGAAAATAGCGAAGAACCAGCACAATAGCATGGTAAAAAATTTCGCTATCAGCATCACCACGGCGTTCAAGAACAACACATTGTTGCCGAGGATGAACTTGACGATGCTGTCATAAACATAGCGCGCATAGGGGTAAAGCAGCGTGTTCATGCCGATCAAGGCGTAGATGGAGAGATCGAGCGATAGCGGCTCTGGCCCGCGCCGCAGCAAATAGATCAAGAGTGCGCTCAGCATGAGACCAA
The DNA here is from genome assembly GCA_031277435.1 of Pseudomonadales bacterium. Lineage (GTDB taxonomy): Bacteria > Pseudomonadota > Gammaproteobacteria > Pseudomonadales > Pseudohongiellaceae > CAILUG01. The sequence continues at coordinate 13,997 of JAITMI010000042.1, read as the reverse complement.
AGGCAAACTGGCGCAGATAATAGCGCGGCGACAAACCACCCAAAGTTTTCGTGAATACGGAACTCATGCGCATCTCCAGCGGGCTTGCGGTGGCGGCAGTCTATAATCGCATGGCGCAAAAATCATCCGGCTCAAGGCAGATCAAGCGCGATCGGCGGCGCTTGCCGGGTAAAGAGCGCGCGCGCCCAATACCACAGTAGCGAGCCGATGCCGACGGCGAGGCCCGCCACCACGCCGCAGTCGATGATGCCGCGCCACGGTTGCGGCAAGAGGCGCACCGTCAATACCAGGAGCACAATGGCGCTAGTCACCAAAATGGAAGTCAAACGCCGCTTGCGCGTCGCGTGGATGTAGCCCATGCAGAAGAGCGGCGCCAGCAAGGCCAATACGGGCCGCGGATGCTCCCGCAAATGGCAGGCGCGCGCCACCACGCGCGGGGCAAAGTTGTAGTGAAAGCCCTTGATGCCTTCGGCGTACAGCATCCACACGCCGAAACCAAGCAGCACGCCCCACTGCACCGGGCTCAGACTGTACTGGCGCAGTTCCAGAACACGCAGGCCGATACGCAGCACCGCCGAGCCCAGCAAGGCCACCACGCCAAACACGCCCCAATAAAAACCTAAACCGCGCAACGGCGCTCTCCTGACTGTAGCTGAAAAATAGCGCGCATTGTAACGGCAGCCTCGCCGCAATGCAGCCTGAGCGGTGTTGGTTTAGCGTCATTGCGCGCACGGCGCAGTGTAGGCTGAATGCCTTGCCCCTGCCCGGCAAGCCGCGCCATTTGCGCGAAAAAACCTTCTGCTATACTCGCGCCTCGTCGCCACCGCTGGATTTTTGTCATATGAGCGTTCGCCTTGCCGTCGTGATGGACCCTATCGGGGCCATCAATTTCAAGAAAGACACCAGCCTCGCGCTGCTCTTGGCCGCGCAAGCGCGCGGCTGGGAGTTGTGGTACCTGGAACAGCGTGATCTGTACCTGGAAAACGGCATCGCCATGGGGCACATGCGCCCGCTGACGGTGCGCCTTGATGCCAAGGATTGGTTCACGCTCGGGGAACCTTCGCGCCGCGAACTCGCCACGCTTGATGTGGTGCTGATGCGCAAGGATCCGCCCTTCGACAATGAATTTCTTTACAGCACGCATATTCTGGAACGTGCGGAGCAGCAAGGCGTGTTGATCGTCAACAAGCCGCAAAGCCTGCGCGATTGCAACGAAAAACTTTTCGCTACGCAGTTTCCGCAGTGCACGCCGCCGGGGCTGGTCACGCGCCGCGCGGATTTATTGCGCGAATTTCACCAGGCGCATGGCGATGTCATCTTCAAACCGCTCGATGGCATGGGCGGCGCGGGTATCTTCCGCCTGCAACGCGGCGATCCCAACCTGAGCGTCATTATCGAAACGCTCACCCAGCACGGCACGCGCCAGATCATGGCGCAGAAGTACTTGCCCGCCATCGAGCATGGCGACAAACGCATTTTGATGATCGACGGCCAGCATGTTGGCTACGCGCTGGCGCGCATTCCGGCGGCCAATGAAACTCGCGGCAATCTCGCCGCTGGCGGCAGCGCGCGCGGGCAGGCATTGAGCGAGCGCGATCAATGGATTTGCGCGCAGGTAGGGCCGGCGCTCAAGGCGAAGGGTTTGATCTTCGTCGGGCTCGACGTGATCGGCGATTACCTCACCGAGATCAACGTCACCAGCCCCACTTGCGCGCGGGAACTTGACGCCACTTTTGGCATCGACATCGGCGGCGAACTGATGCGCTGCCTCGCCGCCAAACTCGGCAAGGGCTGAATATGAAAACGGGCGGTCTGGAACTCGCCCAGGAGCGCTTTGGTTATAGCACGCTCCTTTCGGTATGTTTGCATGCGCTGTTGATTTTTGGCGTTGGCTTTACCGTGCATACGGTGGCGACCACTACGACGCTCAATATCTCGCTCTCCAGCGGCACCAGCGCGCCAGCGCCGCCCAGCGCGGACACGCCTGACGCGCCAGAATCCAGCGCCGACGCGGAGCTTGCCGCGTTGCGCGCTCAGCTCGCGGCAAACCGCCTGGACTATGCCGAGCGTTATGGCGCCACCGCTGACACGGAACCGCCTACCGACACGGAGCCGCCCACCAGCGCGGAAGCGGAGCTCGCCGCGTTGCGCGCCCAGCTCGAAGCAAGCCGCCAGGAGTATGCGCAACGTTCGCGCCGCTATACGCTCACGTCCGCCACCGCTGAAGGCGACGTTGCCGCCGACTACCTCCAGGCGTGGAGTGAGCACGTTGAACGCATCGGCAATCAAAATTATCCGCGCGAAGCCAGCGCCATCGGCATCTACGGTTCGTTGCGGCTGTTGGTTGCGGTCAAGCCTGATGGCAGCGTCGAGAGCGTGCGCATTCTGCGCTCTTCAGGCTCTACCGTTCTCGACGACGCCGCGTTGCGCATCGTACGCCTGGCGGCGCCTTTCGAACCATTCAGTACGGAAATGCGTGAGCGCATGGATGTGTTGGAGGTGATCCGTACCTGGCAGTTTGAGCGGGGGGATAGTTTTTCGAATTTTTAGGGGGATCGCCCCCACCCCCGCCTTCCCCCGTAAACGGGGGAAGGGGTAGTCTGGAGACAGGGCGAAATTTTGAAGAATTTCGCGGGAAAATCAGGATTTTATTGTGCTTCCTTGGCCTGATTGTACACAGCAGTCAAAAACCGTGCGGGATCGCCGTAGGTGGCGTCGGTGGCGGCGGTGGGCTTGCTGGCGAGGAAGTCTTCCAGGCTCTTGCCCTCCTTGATCGCTTGCGCCGCTGAACTTTGCGCGTTGCCTAGCATGGCGCGGTAGGATTCCAAGGCGGCGCGGTCGCCGACCGGGCCGTTGCCGGGGATGAAGCGCGCGCTGGCGTTGGCTTCGGCCAGCACCTGGTCCACGCCATCAATGAAGCCCTGCAAGGTGCCGCCGGCCATGGTGGGGTAGCGGTCGCCGCTGAAGACATCGCCCATCTGGTATACATTGGCGGTGACGAAATGCACGATGCTGTTGCTGGCGGCGTGCGCTGGCGGCATGTGTTTGACTTCGAGCGTTTCGCCATTGAAATGTAAGGTCAAACCACCGCCGTTGCCGAAGGTGATCGAAGGCCGCGCTTGCAAGGGTTCCGGCGGGCCGCCGCGTTGACCGGCGGTCAAAATCTGATACACGTCTTCGTGTCCGATGATCACCGCGCCAAGGTTGCCGTAGCTTAGATTGCCGCCGGTGTGGTCGGGATGTTCGTGGGTGTTGATGAGGAAGCGGATATTGCCGGGCGTCAGCCCTTTGATTACCGCGATTTCGGCATCGGCTGAGGCGATGTCGAGTTTGCTGTCCACCACCAGCACGCCTTCGTCGCCGATCAAGGCGCTGCTATTGGCGCCACCGCCGCCGCTGATGAAGTACAGGCCATTGCCGAGTTCACTGGCGGCTACCGGCGGCGCTTCGGCGGCGGCGGTCCAGCTCGCGCAGGCGCTGAGCACCAGCGCGGCGAGGATTTTTGAACTGAATGGTACTGCTTTGGTTTGCATGTGTTGCCTCCTGATATTTCGATATGCCGTGGGGCGCGCCAGTCGCCTTTATCTTACTTTTTATCGTTAGTTTTTTTGTTACGTTTTTTGTTACTTTAGCGTCACTTTAATAGATGACTGCCATTCCAAAGATTATTTTCCTGGCAAATGTATTCGATGATCTCGCCTTCCGGATCCCAAACGATATCCATCGCTACCACCCACGGTTCGCTGTAGGCGCCGGGGTCGTCGATGGTGGATTCATAATGCAGCGTGTACAAATCGGTGCGAGTGAAACGCTCGGTTACTATCAGTTGTTCGGTATGGGGATCGCCATACATGTCCAGCCAGCTTTTTTCGTTGAAGCCGCGTATTTCGACCACCAGGGTGTCGCCGTCCCAATGGCCGATGGAATAACCCATCCAGGTCGGGTTGATGTCTTCGGGGAACTCGCGCCCATCCATGTAGATTTCGCGCCATACGTGCGCGCCGCCTTCGAAAATCATCATGATGCGCTGCTGTTCGGGCAGTTGCAGAATCTCCATCGGATACGGCGTGGTCATCAAGCGCGGCCCCGCCGGGGGCAGGCAGTGGCCGTTGGGGTCGTCGCGTGAGTCGCTGTCGCGGCGTTCCTTCGCTACCTGAGCCGCCCAGGGCAAATACGGAATCTGCGCTGGTGATTGGAGGATGGCGTTGTAATCGCGAAATTGCTGCGGCGCCCAGTAGCCGCGCGACAGTTCCACCCGGCCCAGGTTGGGCGTGCCGTCGGCGAGCCGGGGCATGGGCGGGCGCACATCCGGCGGTTTGGGCGCCGCCACCTGCGCTTGCGTCAGCGCCGCGCCACTGAGCAGCAGGCCGCAGAGCAAAGCCTTCAGCGCCGTGCCGTTTATCTTGCTGCGATGCACTTTTGGTCTCCCGTTAATCAATGAATTTCCACTCGTTGGAATGACGAGTACAAATTGCGCCGTGGATACCATGCCGTGACGCGCGCCACGGCATGGCGAAGCGGATCAGAAGTTATTGTAATCCGGTGGTTTGATACGGCCTTCAAACAAACTCTTGTTGTTTTCCTCGCAGGAATATTCGATCAGTTCGAAATTGTCCTGCATGGTGAAGGTGCGCTTGTTGGTCCACGGCGCGCTGTAATACACCGGGTCGTTGACGGTGACCTCGTATTCCAGATTGTTTTCATCGATACGGGTGAAGCGCTCGGTCACTACCATCTGGTCGCTGTGCGGATGGCCGAGGGTGTCCAGGCGGGTTTTGCCGTTGAACTCGTCGGTGGTGATCACCAGCGTGTCGCCGTCCCAGGTCGCCACGGAATTGCCAAACCAGGTCGGCTGGCCGATCGAGTGGTTTTCGCCGTCGAGGTTGATGACCTTGAACCAGGTGTTTTGCTCGTACAGCAAGGCCAGGTGGGTTTCGGTCTGCACGAACTGTACCGGGTCGGGCGAGTTCATCGCGCGCAAGAGCCCGAAGGGCAGGCAGGAGCCGGTGTAATCACCCAGCGAGGGGTTGTAGTTCTCGAAGTTCGCCCGGCCAGCCTCCGAGAACGGCAACTCGCCCGGCCCTTCCTGATTGCGGCCACTGCGCGACATGTCGGGCACGTAGGGGCGCGCCCAGATGCCGTTGAGATCGGGCTTGCCCCAGGGCAGGCGCGGCACTTCCGCCAGCAAGCTCATGGAAAAAGTAACCAGCGCGACGCCGGCAAGAATTTTCGTGACTTTCATGGTTGTTATTTCCTCTTTTGTTGTAGCTGGTACTGCTTATTATTGTGGACCATTGCGCGTGAACAGCGGCGTACCGTCGTCGAACGTGATGGCGCGCGTGCTGCACGTATTGGAACCATCGCGCGCCGGGTTGGCCGCGCCTTTGATGACGGTGCCTACCGGCAGGTCTTCTTTTTTCCAGCCAGCGCGGATCAACTGGTTGGGCGAACCCATCTCGCATTGCCATTTTTCGATTTGGCCATCGGCGTTGGTGACATCGAGATAAATCCAGATATGCGGGTTGAACCATTCGACTTTGGTTACCGCGCCGCGGATTTCGATGTCCGTGGCGGTGTCGAATTCACCGGCGAGCGAGTGATGCGCGGACGCCGTGGTGGCGCCCAGTAACAAGCCTGCCGCCGCGAAAAGTGTAGGAAGGGAAGTTTTCATATTGCTCCTGTGTGTGTTGCGTCGTTGAGAAAAAAACCCGGCCACCTCGTGGTAAACCGGAACCTGTATCAAAAACGGTAATTCAAACTGAGCTGATAGGCGCGCCCAAACACATCCTGATTCGCCCGCGCCCCTTGCGTACCGCCGCGCGTGTTCACGCTGGGCACGACCGAGGGCGACTTGTTGAACATATTCTGCACGCTCAGCGCCACATTGTATGTAGCGCCGCCATCGGTTTCGCCGTCGTAGGCAAAGCGGCCATTCCACCAGGTCATCGAAGCGACGCTATTATCATCGATATCGATGCCTTCGACCCAGGTGGTGTTGACCTTGGTCGAATCCACGTAACGCCCCTGCATCTGCGCCGACCACGGCCCGATGCGGTAAGTGCCCGTCATGGTGGCGGTCCACTCCGGGGTGCCGCCGCCGCCCACGCTATCGACCGGCGCGCCGCCAAAGGGCGTATCGGAGCGCTCGATCAGGTAACCGAAAAGGCCGCGCAGGCTGAGCGTTTCCTCGGCGTCGCTGAACAAATCCGGGGCGCTACTGTACTGCACTTCGGTATCGACTCCCTTAACTCTGGCCTGCGCGACGTTAAGAAACACGTTGAATATCGAGGAAACCTGGCCGGTCACGCCATCGCGGGTAATATAGTCGCACAGCACGCCGTTGTTTTCGCACTCATCAAGAATACGCTGCGCGCCCAATTGCGCCACCGAATCCCTTACCTTCACGTCATAGTAATCCACTGACAGCCGCAGGCCATCGAGAAAACTCACGGTTGGCGTCAGCACCACGCCGGCGGTCATGGTGTTGGCCACTTCCGGCAGCAGATCCGGGTTACCGCCATTGACGGTGGTGATCTCGAAACGCGCGCCGTCGAAACGTGGATCAAGTACGTTGCCGAGTGTACCAGCACTGTCGAGACGTTCGGAGAACGTCGGTTCGCGGGCATCGCGCGACTTGGTCCAGCGCAGGCGCAGGCCGTCGATTACCTGAAAATCGAGGCCGATCTTGAAGCTGTCGGAGGCGCCGGAGGTGGAATAATCGGAACGGCGCGCCGCGAGGTCGCCGCTGAGGGACTGCCCCAAATCCGTGCGCCACAGCGTGGTGGTGACTTCGCCGAAGGCTTCCCACACGTCGAAACTGCCCCGGATCACCGGAAAACCGGCGAACTGGTGCAAACTGGTGACCGCGCCAACCGTATAACCGGGCGGAATGCCGCGGATGCCAAGCTCGGGCGCGTTCACCGGCGCGCCTTGGTAGTCGAGTTCGATCTGCGGCGAGCTTTCGTCGATGCTCATGTCGCGGTAGGTCAAGCCGGCGGCGAAACCAACCGGGCCATACCAGCCCTCAAACAGATCGCCGGTAAGCAGCACCTCGGCGAAATCCTGCCGCAAGTCGCCGTGCGCGCCTTTTTCCGAGGCGTCGCGATCCACATAATTAAGCGCCTGAATACTGGCATTGCCACTACCCAAAATGTTCAAGGGCACGCAATCGCGTATCGAGTTGTCGAGCCCCACCGGCGAGGTGCGCGGCACGTTCGGATCGCGCGCCGACCCCATGCCGGCGATCGAGGGGCTGGCGGCAAGCTGCTCAGGGGTGGGGTTGAAGAGTTGCACGCGGCAGACGATGGCGCCGGTATTTGGATCGCGCACCGCGTCCATTGCCATAAAGAGACGATCAATGCGAATTCTGCCATCGGCCTTGGAATTGCGGTCGGAGCGCCCTTCCTGCCAGGAGGCGCTCAGCGACCACTCGTTGGGCAATTCCCAATCGAAACCCACGCTCCACTGGAACATGCCAAACACGTTGCTGGCGCGTTCCATCGAGCCCAGGTCGCGCCGCCCGAAGAAACCGCCGAACTTGCTCATGCGGAATTCCTGCAAGTTGTTATCGAGCATCAACTGCCGCACTTGCTCGGGCAAAAAGGCGTTATCGGAACGGATCGTGGTGTACCAGGTGGGGCTTTGCAATTCGTAGTTGGCGCGGTTGATCTGGTCGTTGGCCTCGGTACGGCCCACTATCGCCTGCCCGAACATGGTGAAACTGTCGCTGAAGGCGTATTGCAGCCCCAAAAAGCCCGAACGGGACACCGCTTCCGCCGCGGACACGCCGCCGCCGGTGGTCATGTGCGCCAGCATGGCTTCGGGGCCGCCGGCCATGGAATTGGTGGTGCCGGGGCCGCCGTTGGACACCACGTCGCCAAATACGAAGGGCGTGATGGCCTTGCCGTCCTCGGTGAATTTCATGTTGTCCATCACCCCGCGGGTGTTGGAGATCAGGCCAAAGGGCGAATGCGTGGTCACCGTCACCCACGGCAGCGTCAAACGCTGCGGCACTGGCGCCTGCGAGGCTGGCGCGCTTGGGTTGGCGCTGCGCCAGGCGGCCCACTCGGGATTAGTGACGAAGCCCCAGCGCTGGAACCAGTCGCCGAGATCTTGCGGATCGCGTTCGATTTCAGAAATCTTGCGCGCTTCCAGCGACGCGATCACGTTGAGGTCGCCGAAACGCTTGCCGCCGGCCAGGCTGAGGTTCCAGCGCTCGCCATCGCCTTCTTCGGTGATACCGGTGCCCACCTCAGCGGTGAAGCCCTCGAATTCCCGGTTGATGACGAAGTTGACCACCCCGCCCACGGCGTCAGCGCCATAGGCCGCCGAAGCGCCGCCGGTGACCACTTCCACGTTGCGCAAGAGCGCGGTGGGAAAGGCGTCGACGTTGACCCCGCCGCGCTTGTCGGTAGGCACTACGCGCGCGCCGTCGAGCAGCGTAAGCGTGCGGTCGGAGCCCAGGTTGCGCAGGTTCAGCGCGCTGAAACCCGAACCGCCCGACACCGTAGTGACCGACGCGCTGCGCTGCAAGGTAGAGTTGCCGAAGAATTGCGGCAAGGAATCGAGCTGCTGCGAAATGGTGCCGCCGGGGTTGAAACTGGCCAGCTCCTGGGTGCTGACGGACGTCACTGGCACTGGAGTGACCATGCCGTCAGTCTGGCGGATGCGCGTGCCGGTGACGGTGATTTCCTCCAGCGCCGGGTCGCCGCCGGGCGCATTCTGCGCCTGTGCGCCACTCGCCATGCCACAGGCGATGACGGCAATCACGCTGGATAAAAGCTTGCGCTTCCTCTTTGATAAAACCCCGGATAAAACCATATCTTCTCCCCTCTTATCGTTATTATTGCGTGTGGTTTTTTGTTGTTATTGCAGTCTTGCACCAGCGTGGAGCGTCGCCGATGCTGAACGCTGCCCGCGCATTTGTAAAGCCTCGCCAAGAATGAATAGTGACCTGTCCGCCTGCGGGAACGCGGGGATCATGGTAGGCTACGAACCATCACCCTAGCGCCCCCTCCGCGCCACCGCCCATGACCCAGACTTTTGAACAACAGAATTTCAGTTCCCTGGCCGATCATTTTCTGATCGCCATGCCGCAATTGCAGGACTCCTACTTCGCCAACGCTCTCATCTACCTCTGGCGCCACGCGCCCGAGGAAGGCGCGCTGGGCCTGGCCGTCAACCTGCCGGGGCACATGCAATTGCGGGAAATTCTCGAACAGCTTGAACTTGAGGATCAGCGCCCGCGCGCCGCCTCAGAAATCGTGCTCAACGGCGGCCCACTCGAAACCGGAAAAGGCTTCGTGCTGCACAACGACAAACCGCGCTGGCCTTCGTCTCTCGCCATTACCGAATCGCTCACCCTCACCACCTCCAGGGAAATTCTCGCCGCCATCGGCCACAACCAGGGCCCCGCGCAGTTCCTGGTCGCGCTCGGCTACTGCGGCTGGTATCCGGGCCAGCTCGAACGCGAATTGAGCGAAAACGCCTGGCTCACCTGCCGCGCCAACAGCGACATCCTGTTTTCCACCGACTTCAGCCGCAAACCCGACATGGCCACCGCCACGCTCGGTTTTTCCATGAGCCAGCTCGCCACGGAGGTTGGTTACAGTTGAGACACCGGCAAAACCTCAGTAACCTGCCTGGCGGGAGAGCTTGATAAAAAAGACTCCTATAATTAACGAAAAAATCCACAGGGGATAATGAAAGATGCTCAAAAATACCAAACCACATGCCACAAATGGCTGGCGCTTACCATTGCGGCCTTGCTTTACGGCGAGGGAGTTTTCGCACAGCAGCAGCAAGATGTGGAACAGATCACCGTCACCGGCTCCCGCATTCAACGTGATGTCGGCTTCACCTCGCCAGTGCCGGTGACCTCGGTGGAAACGGCGCAACTGATCGAGTATGCGCCCAACGGCACCATTACCGAATCGCTCAGTTCACTGCCGCAATTTTTCTCCAACACCAGCCCGCGCAACGCCAACGGTTCGCTGGGCACCTTTACCGGCACCAGTAACATCAACATGCGCAACCTGGGCGCCAACCGCACCTTGGTGCTGCTCGATGGCGCGCGCGTGGTACCGGCGGATCGCACCAGTACGGTGAACACCGATTTGTTCCCCACCGCCTTGTTGCAGCGCGTGGACGTCGTCACCGGCGGCGCCACGGCGGCCTACGGCGCCGACGCGCTGGCGGGGGTCACCAACTTTATTTTGAACCGGCAGTTTGAAGGCTTCAAAGCCGATTTCCGCACCGGCGTCAACGAATACGGCGATGGCGGCAACTATACCGCCTCATTCGCCGGCGGCTTTCCGGTTGGCGATCGCTGGCATGTGATTTTTTCCGTGGAACGCCAAGACCTGCAAGAATTTGAACGCAATCGCGCCGACGAAGATTTTGCCGATTGGTTCCAAAACTACGCCTACGTGCAAAACCCCGCCTGGACCACCGCCACGGCGGCGGAGCGCGCCTCCGGTAACGTGCCGCAGCGCATCGTCAAACCCAACGCGGTGACCACCGTCAACACGCCCGCGGGTTTGATCGTCGCCCCCGGCACTGCCTTGGACCGCCAAACCTTCACGCCTGATGGCAAAAGCATCCGCCCCTACCAAATGGGCTCGCTCGGCTGCTTCACCGCCCCCGGTGTAACCTGTTCGATCCAAAATACGATCGATGGCATTGAAAGCGAAATCGGCGTGGATGCCTTCGATACCGGCATTTCCTCGGCCGGCGTTGAACGTAACACCGGTTTCGTCGGCTTGCAGTTCGATCTCAGCGACAGCACGCAGATTTTCGGCCATGTTCTGTTGGGCGAAATCCAAAGCACGCTGAGCGGTCGCCGCGGCAACAACAGTTTGGGTATGCCGGTGCTTGAAGGCTCTTCGACGCAAGCGACCATCTACCGCGAAAACGCCTTCCTGCCCGCGTCCGTGCGCCAGGCTATGGTTGACGCCAATCTCAACTCCATCGGTCTGCGCAAGTTCGGCACGGTGCGCGACGACAGCCCCTACGCGGGCCTGGGCGAAAACATCATCGATCACATCACCGAGAGCGACAAATACGAAACCTATTCGCTGATGGCTGGCGTCGATCAGGAATTACCGGGCGAATGGAACCTGCGCCTTCATGCGCAGTCCGGCCGCTCGAAGCGCCTCGGCTACGCGGAGCGCTTGCGTTTGGACCGTTTGTTCCTCGGCATCGACGCGGTCGAGGTCTATCGCGGCACCAACACGCTGGTATCCGAAGCGGATCGCGGCACCGGCGAAATCATCTGTAACGTGCAGCGTTTCAATCCAACCGAAGCGCAGCTCCGAGCGTCGGTGGAAGGCAAGACCGAAGGCTGGGGCCAGGGCGCCTGGTGGCTCAAGCAGCCCGATAGCGACTTCACGCCGATTACTGGACCGGTTGGTTTTGAAGATGGTTCAATCGAAAAATGCGTGCCGATCAATATTTTCGGCCACGGCAACGCCAGCGCCGATGTGCAGAATTATTTGCTGGAAGTGCCGAAGGAACGCTACAGCCGCGTGGAACAGGATTTCGCCGAAGCGGTGTTTTCCGGCCCCATCTGGGAAGGCTTTGGCGCTGGTGAATTCGCGCTGGCGCTGGGCGTAAACTGGCGCCAGGACAGCATTGTGCAATACGGCCTGCCTTTCTACATCGAAGCCTATGGCGGCCCGCAAAACGTGCCTGAGCTTGGCATTCGTGGTGTACCGACCAGTTATCAATCGGCGCCAAACCTGCACCAGAACTCCACCATCGGTTACATGGCGGGTGATGTGCGCGTGAAGGAACAATTCGCGGAACTTGACGCGCCGCTGCTACAAACGGCGGGCGGCCAATCGCTGCACACCAACTTCGCCTATCGCCACTCGCAATATACGCCGGGCAGTTCCAGTAACTCCTGGAAGGTGGGCGTCGAAGCCGGCGTATTCGATGATCTGCGTTTGCGTTCGACCTTCTCGCGCGACATGCGCGAAGCGGGCTTCAATGAGCGCTTCGAGATCGGCGGCGCCGGCGGCGGCACGGTGACTGACCCAAAATATGGCGAAGACGTGCTGACCACCACCTCGACCGAAGGCAACCCCAATCTCAATACCGAAACCGCCGACACGCTGACGGTGGGCTTCGTGTATCAGCCGAGTTTCATTCCTGGGCTGCAAGCCTCGGTGGATTATTACAAGATCGATCAGTCCGACCGCATCGGGCCGGCGGGCACCGCGCAGCAAATCGTCGATGAATGTTTCGATAATGGCGTTTTTTGCGACTTCATTACCCGCTCCGCCGATGATGATCGCGTCACCCGCATCGTGATCGGCCAGGTGAATCTGGCCAAGGCCATCGTGCGCGGTCTCGACGTTGATCTCGTGTGGCGCGGTGAGCTGGATTTATTTTCGGATTATGAGGAAGGTTTTTCGCTCAGAGCCTTGGTGGGCCACTTGTATGAGAACAGCCGTCAATCCGAAGTGGGCGCGCCGGTTAACGACACCGTTGGCGGCGCCGGTACGCCGCGGACTACGGGCGTGCTGTCGGCCAATTACGAAATCGGAGATTTTTCCATCGGTTTGCAGGAACGTTACCGCAGCCGGGTGGCGCGCACCAACATCGATTGGGTCGAAGGCATTGACGTCGATTACGGCTGGGCCGAGATCGGTTCCTACATGACGACGGACCTGAATCTACGCTACAACATGGCGCTGGACTCCAGCGAGTGGGCCTTCTCATTCAACGTCACCAACCTGACCGATCGCGCTCCCCCGATCATCCCCTCAATGCCGGGCGCGCAGTTCGGCGGCAGCGGTCAATCGGTGAGCGGCAACTACGATGCGCTGGGCCGGCGTTATTCGCTGGGTTTCAACGTCAGTTTTTGATCTATCGTTTCCAGAATGGGCCAGGGATGGCCCGCAAATCCACGGTGGAATAAATCATGCGCCAAACCCAGCCTTGCCCGCGCTCTACTATCGTTGAATAAATAATGAGCACACACCAAACCCCGCTAGCGCTCGACTATCGTTGAATACGTAATGAGCACACACCAAACCCTGCTTGCACTCGACTACGGCACCAAAAAACTCGGCGTCGCCGTGGGCCAGACGCTCACCCGCACCGCCACCGGCATCGCCGTGTTGCCGGTGCGCGCGCTGGAACCTGACTGGGCTCAGCTCGATACGATCATCCAGCGCTGGAAACCCGACGCCTTCGTGCTCGGCCTGCCCTTCAACATGGACGGCAGCGACAGCGCAATGACCACCCGCGCCCGCCAATTCGGCGCCAAACTGCAAGAGCGCTACCACAAACCCATACACGGCGTGGACGAACGCCTGAGCACCCGCGAAGCCCGCGACATCAGCCGCCAAAACGCCGAACGCGCCGGCAAACGCCCCAACGACCGCGCCCTGGTCGATGCCTTGGCGGCGCAGTTGTTGTTGGAGGGGTATTTGGGGAATTGAGAAATGTAGGAACGCCGCACGATCAGGCGGAAACTTTCAATTGGACGGAAGAAAACTTTCAATTAGCCGAGGACAAACTTTCAATTAGCCGAACCCTTCCGGCATCCGCGCCTTCGCCTTGGCCTCCTCGCGGCTTACCAGGCGCTGCGCCAAGAGTTGCTTGAGCGCTTGATCCAAGGTTTGCATACCGTGCTGGGTGCCGGTTTGTAATGCTGAGTACATTTGCGCCGTTTTGTCTTCGCGGATCAGGTTGCGGATTGCGGGGGTGCACCAGAGAATTTCCCGCGCCGCGATGCGGCCGCCGCCTTCGCGCTTGAGCAGGACTTGCGATATCACCGCTTGCAGTGATTCCGCCAACATGCCGCGTACCAGGGATTTTTCCGGGCCGGGGAACACGTCTACGATGCGGTCCACCGTCTTTGCCGCGGAACTGGTATGTAAGGTACATAACACCAGATGGCCGGTTTCGGCGGCGGAGAGGGCGAGGCGCATGGTGTCGAGATCGCGTAGTTCGCCGACCAGGATGATGTCCGGGTCTTCGCGCAAGGC
>JAITMI010000028.1 GCA_031277435.1 Pseudomonadales bacterium | reverse complement strand
GCTCCGAACACATCATCCCGGAATTTCAGCGCATCTTGAAACTGTACGACCTCCTGATTCCCGCGTTTGCCGCCGGCGGCTACGCGACTGAACAAACCGACGTGCAAAATGCCGCGCGGGAATTCCTGCGCTATCTCGAACGCCACCGGGAAACGCCTCTGATGGCGCTCTATGATCGCTTCGGCGACGAGTTCTTTGAATTCGTGGAGCGGGCGGCGCGCTGATACAAGCCGTTTCCCTTCACCCAGCCCCGGCACCAGCAATCTTTGCGCCTTCATGTAAAATGCCACGATGCTCAACTCTCAGCTCACCAACTCCCAACTCACCATCGGCTTCATCGGCGCCGGCAACATGGCCACGGCCCTGATCGAGGGCCTCATCCGCACCGGCGTCGCGCCCGGCCAACTGCATGCCTCCGATCACAACGCCGAACACCTGAGCCCGCTGGCGGCGCGCGGTCTCCGCACCAGCGCCAACAACGCCACCGTAGCGGCGGCCTGCGACGTGGTGATGCTGGCGGTCAAGCCACAGGTGCTCGGCGGCGTGCTGCGCGAGGTGCGGGAGGCGCTATGCGTGCGGCCACGCCTCTTGCTCTCGATCGCCGCCGGCATCCAGATTCACAGCCTGCAAGCGTGGACGCACCCAGAGCAAGCCATCGTGCGCTGTATGCCCAATACTCCGGCGCTGGTGCAGGCCGGCGCCTCGGGGCTATACGCCAACGCGGCGGTGAGCGACGCGCAAAAACAGCAGGCCACGGCCATTTTGCAGGCGGTGGGCATCGTTTGCTGGCTGGAACACGAAGCGCAGCTCGACGCCGTCACCGCGCTGTCCGGCTCCGGCCCCGCGTATTTCTTTCTGATGATGGAAGCGATGGAACAGGCCGCCATCGCATTGGGCCTGAGCGCGGAAGTCGCGCGGCCCTTGTGTTTGCAAACCGCGTTCGGCGCCGCCAAGCTGGCCATCGAAAGCGCCGTGGAACCGGGCGAATTGCGCCGCCGCGTCACCTCCCCCGGTGGCACTACCGCCGCCGCGCTCGCACAGTTTGAGCAAGGCGGCTACCAGGAACTGGTGGCGCGCGCGCTCCAGGCCGCCGCCAGCCGCGCGGCGGAACTCGCGGCGGTCAATTAAATTTTATAATTTTTAATACGAACTATTTTATGAGCGGAAGTCTCGGACAACTCATTTCCCTCTTGGTTACCAGCCTTGGCAGCTTGTACATTTCGATCGTCCTCTTGCGCTTTTTGCTGCAAGCGGCGCACGCCGATTTTTACAACCCGGTGAGCCAGGCCATCGTCAAACTCAGCGCGGCGCCGGTGCGGCTATTCCGCCGCGTGATTCCCAGTTGGGGCCGCCTGGATTTGGGCACTTTGGTTCTGGCGCTGGTGCTCAACTCTGGCGCTACCGCATTACTGGCTTTCGCCGCTGGTTTCCAACTGCCCAATTTTGGACTGATTCTGAGCTGGTCGGCGCTGGGTTTAACCGCGTTTATTCTCAATATTTATTTCTACGCGGTATTGATCTCAGTAATCACCAGTTTTATCGCGCCGTTCAGCGCCCATCCCGCCATCCTGGTGGTGCATCAATTGATTGAACCCTTGTACCGGCTCATTCATCGCGTGATTCCCCCGATGGGCGGCTTGGATTTTTCACCACTGTTTATTTTTCTCGGCATTCGTGCGCTGGAAATCGTGGTGATTATTCCCTTGGCCATCAAGCTTCAGATCATCCCGCAACTGGTGCTTGGAATCTGACATGAACCTGCTCAAGCACATCCCCGCCGACTCCGTGGGCCTGGTGCAGCCGCAAAAACTGCACTTCGACGAACCCTTGGAACTGCGCAGTGGCCGCGTCATCGACCGCTACGACTTGATGGTGGAAACCTACGGCAGACTCAACAGCAAGGCCTCCAACGCCATCCTGATCTGCCACGCGCTCAGCGGCGACCACCACGCCGCCGGCTACTACGACCCGGACAACGCCAAGGAAAAACCCGGCTGGTGGGACTGCTGCATCGGCCCCGGCAAACCTTTCGATACCAATCATTTTTTCGTGGTGAGCCTGAACAATCTCGGCGGCTGCGCCGGCAGTACTGGACCGTCCAGTATCAATCCCGATACCGGCAAGCCCTTCGGCCCCGACTTCCCCATCGTCACCGTGCGCGACTGGGTCAAAAGCCAGGCGCGGCTGGCCGACCGCCTCGGCATCCGCCAATGGGCGGCGGTGATCGGCGGCAGCCTTGGCGGCATGCAGGTGATGCGCTGGGCCATCAGTTACCCCGAGCGGCTGCGCCACGCCTTGATCATCGCCGCCGCGCCCAAGCTCTCGGCGCAGAACATCGCCTTCAACGAAGTGGCGCGGCAATCGATCATGAGCGATCCCGATTTCCACGCCGGCCGTTACTACGACTACAACACCTACCCGCAAAAAGGCGTGATGCTGGCGCGCATGGTCGGCCACATCACCTACCTGTCGGACACGCTGATGCGCGATAAGTTCGGCAAGGAAGCGCGCGCCAATTTTGGCCGCGACTTGCGCGGCGGCAAGCTCAGCTTTGGTTTCGACGTGGATTTTCAGGTACAAAGTTACTTGCAATACAAAGGCGAATCCTTTTCCAAAAACTTCGACGCCAACACCTACCTGCTCGTCACCAAGACGCTCGATTATTTTGACCCTTCGGTTGATTACGACGGCGACCTCAGCCGCGCCTTCGCCGCCAGCGCGTGCAAATACCTGGTGGTATCGTTCAGCAGCGATTGGCGCTTCGCCCCGGAACGCTCGCGGGAAATCGTCGATGCCTTGCTGAAGGCGCAAAAAGACGTGAGTTATCTCGAAATCGCCGCCGACGAAGGCCACGACGCTTTCCTGTTGCCCATTCCACGCTACATGGGCGCCCTGCACGCCTACATGAAGCGCGTGGCGGACGAATGCGCCAGCGCGGGAGCCGCCTGATGCGCGCCGATTTATTATTGATTCAAGACTGGATCGCCCCCGGCGCGCGCGTGCTCGACCTCGGCTGCGGCGATGGCGCTTTTCTCGCCCATCTCAAACACACCAAGGGCATCCGCGACTGCGGCCTTGAAATCGACACCGATAAAATTCAAAAATGCCTCGAAGCCGGCGTCAACGTGATCGAGCAAAACATGGAACAGGGCTTGGGCAATTTCCAAAGCCACAGTTTCGACACCGTAGTCTTGGCGCAAACGCTGCAAGCCTTGCAGCGGCCCGACATGATCGTCGAAGAAATGTTACGAGTGGGCAAAAACTGCATCCTGACCTTTCCCAACTTCGCCTACTGGCGGCACCGCGCCTATCTCGCCGGCCGCGGCCGTATGCCAAAATCCGAACAATTGCCCTACGAATGGTACGACACGCCCAACGTACACCTGTGCACCATTCGCGATTTCGACGCGCTATGCCGCGCCAAACACATCCGCGTGCTCAACCGCACCGTGGTGGACGCCAAACAGCGCAGCAGCGCCTTGATGCGTCTCTTGCCCAATTTGTTTGGCATCAACGCCATCTATCACATCAGCCGCTGAGGAATGCTCATGCCCATCATTCGCGCGCTTTTATTCGTACTGTTCGCCGCGCCCTGCCTGAACGCGCACGCCGACACCAGTGATCTCGGTGCCTACACCGTGCATTATCTGGCGCTCAACAGCACCTTTTTGGAACCGGTCATCGCCGCGCAATACGGCATCGAACGCGGCTCACGCCTGGGCCTCATCAACGTCGCCGTGCTGCGCGACAACCCTAACGGCATCGGCACCCCGGTAAGCGCCACGCTCAGCGGCGGCAAATATAATCTCTTGCAACAAAGCACCCCGCTCACGTTCAAGGAAGTACGCGAAGGCGAAGCCATTTACTACCTCGCGCAATTCGATTTTTCCAACGCGGAAACGCTGCGTTTTACGCTTGAAGTGCAACCCGAAGGCCAAGGCGAACCGCACGAGATCACCTGGACGACGCAGCTTTATGCGGATTGAGAAGTCAACATGAGCACTGCCCTGCACCTGGGCCACCCCTTCCCCCGCTCGCGGGGGAAGGTTGGGATGGGGGCAAGCCGATCAAGGAACCAACATGACCACCATCGTCCTCGCCAGCGGCAACCGCAAAAAGCTGGATGAATTACAAAAAATTCTCGCCGGAAAAAACCTCACGTTCGTACCGCAAACCGCGCTCGAAATCAGCGAAGCCGAGGAAACCGGTCTCAGCTTCGTCGAAAACGCCATCATCAAGGCGCGCCACGCCAGCGAGCTTACCCAACTGCCCGCGCTGGCCGACGATTCCGGCATCGAAGTAGACGCGCTCAAAGGCGCGCCCGGCATCTATTCAGCGCGCTTCGCCTTCATGCACGGCAAAGGCAATGGCGATGCCGCCAACAATGATTTGCTGCTCGAATTGCTCGAAAACGTGCCCGAGGCGCAGCGCAGCGCGCGCTACCACTGCGCCATCGTCCTGATGCGCCACGCGCGCGACCCGATGCCCTTGATCTGTACCGGCTCATGGGAAGGCATAATTCTGCGCGAACCGCGCGGCAGCCACGGCTTTGGCTACGACCCCTTGTTTTATCTGCCGCCGCAACACTGTAGCGCCGCCGAACTGTCACCAACGGTCAAAAACTCACTCAGCCATCGCGCCATCGCGCTGCGCCAGTTGCTGCAACAATGGCCAGCCCTGCTTTGAACCGCTTGCCACCCCTGAGCCTCTACGTGCATCTGCCCTGGTGCCTGCGCAAATGCCCCTACTGCGATTTCAATTCGCATCAGGTTCCCGAACATTTACCCGAAGCCGAGTATCTGGCGGCGCTGCTTGATGACCTGCGCGCCGATCTGCCCCATGCGCAAGGCCGCGAACTCGGCAGTATTTTTTTCGGCGGCGGCACGCCTTCGCTATTTAGCGCGGCAAGTTTCGCCACCTTTTTAGAACAAACGAATAAAATGTTGCCTTTCGCGCCCAACATCGAAATCACGCTAGAGGCCAACCCCGGCACTTTCGAACAAGCGCGTTTTCGCGCCTACCGCGCGGGCGGCATCAACCGGCTTTCCATCGGCATTCAAAGTTTCGACGCCGAACAGCTTAAACGCCTTGGCCGCGTACACGACCGCGACGAAGCCCTGCGCGCCGCCGATATCGCCCACGGCGCCGGCTTCGATAATTTCAATCTCGATCTGATGTTCGGCCTGCCGCAACAAACGCTCGCCGGCGCGCTCGCCGATCTGGAACAAGCGATCGCCTGCCAGCCCACGCATCTGTCCTGGTATCAACTCACCATCGAAACCAATACCGAGTTTTACCGCCACCCGCCGCCCTTGCCCGGCGACGAACAAACGGCGGACATGCAGGAGGGCGGCATCGCCTTATTGGAACAACACGGCTACGCGCGCTACGAAATTTCCGCCTACGCGCAAGCGGGCCGCCAAAGCCGGCATAACCGCAATTATTGGGAATTCGGCGACTATTTCGGCATTGGCGCTGGCGCGCACGGCAAACTCACCAGCGCTGACGGCGGCATCCTCCGCACGCGCAAAACCCGTATGCCGCGCGATTACCTGCGCGGCGCGGACAAACGCTTAGCGGAAAGAACGCTGATTCCGCCGCAAGAATTACCCTTTGAATTTCTGCTCAACACCCTGCGCCTGCGCGAAGGCGTGCCAGCCGCCTTGTTTCAAGCACGCACCGGGCTCAATCTCGACGGCAGTTTGGGCGCAACACTTCAGCGCCTGCGCCGCGACGGACTGCTCGACCCCGATCCCGCGCGCCTGCAAACGACGCCGCGCGGCTATAACCACCTCAACACCGTACTGGACCGCTTGCTATGAAACCTCCCTCGACGCTGCCCCTGTACGTGGTCAATGCCTTCACCTCGCAAGCATTCCACGGCAATCCCGCCGCCGTCTGCCCACTGGAACAGTGGCTGAGCGATGACTTGATGCAAGCCATCGCCGCCCAGAACAATCTTTCCGAAACCGCGTTCCTGGTCCCCGAAGGTCCAAACTGGCGCCTGCGCTGGTTCACGCCACGGCTCGAAGTCGCGCTCTGCGGCCATGCCACGCTCGCCAGCGCCTTCGTACTCGCGCGGCGTCATCCAAGGTCGCACGAATTCCATTTTCACACCCAGAGCGGCGAACTCACGGTCACGCGCGAGAACGATCATTACACACTCAATTTCCCCACCCGCCCCCTCAGCCCGCTACCAGAATGCGCCGAACTCGAAGCCGCGCTCGGCCACCCTGTGCAAACACTCACCCAAGCCGGCCCCAAACACGCCATCGCCGAACTCGAAAACGAAAGTGCCCTGCGCGCCTGCCACCCCGATTTCAGCGCCCTCAAAACCCTGCCCTGGTCCGGCATCGCCATCACCGCGCGCGGAGATTCGTGCGATTTCGTCTCCCGCTATTTCGCCCCCAAAGCCGGCATCGACGAAGACCCCGTCACCGGCTCCGCCCACTGCGGTCTCACTCCCTATTGGGCACAGCGGCTCGGCAAAACCCGCCTCAAGGCCCAGCAATTATCCGAGCGCGGCGGCGAATTACTCTGCGAATTACGCGGCGATCGCGTATTGATGACGGGCGGCGCGGTGCTTTATAGCGAAGGAATGATTTATCTGTAGTGATGACTCAGCTCGCGCAGCAACCGGACACATCAATAGTGAAAATCCATTTTTAGCGATATAGTCGCAAGTGACCAATACTCCTTATTAAGGCCGCCACATGCCGAACGCCAGCCTGAAAGATGTCAAAGCCGAGTTCTCCAGCTTTGTCGATGCCGCCGTCAAAGGTGAGTTCGTGACCATTACACGCCACGGCAAGCCCGTCGCCGCGCTGGTCTCGATCGAAGCCGCCGAGCTTGCGCGCAAGGC
>JAITMI010000374.1 GCA_031277435.1 Pseudomonadales bacterium | reverse complement strand
CCGCCCTCTCCCGCCAGCGGGAGAGGGAACACGGCGGCTATTACGAAAAGATTTGTTGGCGGGGCTACACCTGGACAGCCCCCTCTCCCGCTGGCGGGAGAGGGCGGGGGAGAGGGTGGAAAGTTTCAGAAAAATGTGCGGAAAAACCCAAGTTTCAAACTCGCGCTTACGCCGTTTTTACAATCAGCCCCACAACCACTGCAACAAGGCCAAAGCCGCCACCGGCGCGGTTTCGGTGCGCAGAATACGCGGGCCGAGCTGAATACCAACAAAGCCGTGGCGTCGCGCCAGCGTGAGTTCTTCCGGCGCCAGTCCGCCTTCGGGGCCGATCAAGAGCGCCACTTCGCCCGCGGGCGCGGGGCCATTGAGCTTGGCGTTTTCGCCTTGATCGAACAGTAATTTCAGCGCGGCGTCACAGCGTTCCAGAAACTGAGCAAGCGGCAGCGGCGGCAACACTTCTGGCACTTTGACGCGGCCCGATTGCTCGCAGGCGCTGATCGCTACTTGCCGCCAGTGTTCGATACGTTTGTCCTGGCGCGAGCCGTCGAGCTTCACTTCGCAATGGGTGGTGAACAGCGGCTGGATGCGGCTTACGCCGAGTTCCGTGCTTTTTTGGATCGCATAGTCCATACGTTCACCGCGCGAAATGCCGAGCGCGAGCAGCGTGCGCAGGGGTGATTCGGTGCCGGGGTCGCTGGCTTCTCTTACCAGCACTTCTACTTCCTGCTTATTGAGGGCGCTGACCGTGGCGGCGTATTCCAGACCGCTATCGTTAAAAAGGCATAATTCAGTGCCGGGCGTGGCGCGCAATACCTTGCCGAGATAATGCGCGCGATCGCCGCTGAGGGTAAACGCCGTGTTGGCGCTGAGTGGGGTGTTGACGTAGAGGCGGAATCTGCGCATCACATCGCTCAGAATAAATGCCCAAGTTTATTGCGCTTGGTGCTGAGATAGTGCTGATTGTGGCGATTTTCGCCCACATTGAGCGCTTGACGTTCCACCACCTCGATACCGAGCGCTTCCAGCGCCTGCACTTTTTCCGGGTTGTTGGTCATCAGTACGATACGTTTTATACCGAGCATTTCAAGCAGCGGCGCGCAAATGCCGTAGTCGCGTTCGTCTACGCCAAAGCCTAGCGCCACATTGGCTTGCACGGTGTCGGCGCCTTGGTCCTGCAAGGCGTAGGCGCGGATTTTGTTGCCAAGGCCAATGTCGCGGCCTTCCTGGCGCAAATAAAGAATCACGCCGCGCCCGGCGGCGCTGATGCGGCGCATGGCTTCTTGCAATTGCGCGCCGCAGTCGCAGCGCAGGCTGTATAGCGCATCGCCGGTGAGGCATTCGGAATGCACGCGGCACAAAATGGGTTCATCGCCCCGTGGCGCGCCATGCGTCAAGGCGACGTGTTCCTTGCCGCTGTCCGGGTCTTCGAAAACATGGATGTTGAACTCTCCCCACTCGGTGGGTAAGCGGGAGGAGGCGATGTGACGAACGCTCACGTGAGGGAATTCCTGCCCATGAAAAGGGCCGCACTTTACCAGAAAACGCCTGAATTTCTATGGCGCGCGCCGCTGGCGCACCGCTTCAAACAGGCAGATGCCGGCGGAAACGGAGACGTTGAGGCTGCTGACTTCGCCCGCCATTGGAATCGCGAACAGCGTATCGCAGTGTTCGCGCGTGAGCCGGCGCAGGCCAGTGCCTTCGGCGCCCAAGACCAGCGCCAGCGGGCCGCGCAAATCGCTTTGATACAGTGATTGCGTGGCCTCGCCCGCCGCGCCCAAGACCCAGATGCCGCGCTCCTGCAAACTTTTGAGCGTGCGCGCCAGATTCGTCACCGCGATAAAGGGCACCAGTTCCGCGGCGCCGCAGGCGACCTTGCGCACGCTGGGGCTAATCAGCGCGGATTTATCCTTGGGCACGATCACCGCGTCAATGCCCGCGGCCTCGGCGCTGCGCAGGCAAGCGCCGAGATTGTGCGGATCGGTGACGCCATCGAGCACCAGCAAAAACGGCGGATGCTCGAGCGCGGCGAGTAAATCCTGTAGCTGCGCTTCATTGCGTTCCAATTTGAGTTGCCGGCAACGCGCCAGCACGCCTTGGTGTACGCCATTGACGATCTCATCCAGTTCCGCGCGCGGCACTTCGGCATAAGGCAATTTGAGCGCTTGCGCGCGTTCCACGATGGCCGCCATGCGCGGGTCGTGGCGGCCTTGTTGTAACAATAATTCCACAACGCTGTGCGGATGATGCTTCAGCAGCGCTGTTACCGCGTGCAGGCCGAATACGTAATCATCGGGCGTATCTTGCGCGGGGCTTGGCGGGTTCTTTTTGCGCGGCGCGTAGCCAGAAAACGGTTTTTTCATACTCGTTGTTCTATATTTTGTGCTATTTAGCGCCAGCGCCGCTTGCCACGCTGCTGTTTGTCGTCGCGCCGGCCGCCTTGGCGCTGCCGCCGCGGCAGGGCGCGGCCAGGGCCCTGGCTTTGGCTGTCGAGCAGGTGCAGTTCGATCTTGCGTGCATCGAG
>JAITMI010000336.1 GCA_031277435.1 Pseudomonadales bacterium | reverse complement strand
CGGATGGAGTGCATGGCGAAGGTGGGGACGCCGAGGTCGAGGACGGGCAGGCCGAGTTCGGTGGCGATCAGGGGGCCGATGGTGCTGCCGCAGCCCTGGTCCGAGCGCACCACGAAACTTTGCAACGGTACATCCACTTCGTCGCAGAGCAGGCGGAAATAGGCCGCCGTTGCGCTATTAGTGGCGTAACGCTGATTGGAATTGAATTTGAGTACTGGCCCGGCGTTGAGTAAGGGGCCGTGTTTGGCGTCGTGTTTGTCGGCGAAATTCGGGTGGATGCCGTGGGCGTTGTCGGTTGATACCAGGAACGAGGCACGTAACATGCGCTGGAAACTTTCTTCGCTGCCGTCGCCGAGTTTTTCCGCCAGACGCCGTAATACGCTTTCCAGAAACGGCCCGCAAGCGCCCGCCGCCGAGGCGCTGCCGACTTCTTCGTGGTCGGCGCACAGCAATAATTTATAGTTAGCGCCGCGGCTTGCCAGCAGGCTGTGCAGGCCCACGTAGCAGCTCAAGAGATTATCGAGCCGCGCGGCGGCGATGAATTCTTCATTGAGGCCGACCAGGTCGGGCGGGTTTACGTCGTACAGGCAGAGTTCATAATCGAGCACGCGCGCCACTTCCAATTGTGGCTGCGCGCGGCGGATTTCTTCGGCTAATAATTCACGAAAATCCGGCGCTTTTTCGCCTGGGCACTGCATGAGCAAGGGCGGTAAATCAGTTTGCGCGTTGATGCTGCGTTTGTTGTTGACTTCACGGTCCAGATGAATGGCGAGGCTGGGGATTACCGCTATTGGCCGTTCAAAATTGATCAGCGTTGAATCGAGTTCACCAGCGCCGTCCTCGAACAGGACGCGGCCAGCGAGCGACAGATCGCGGTCGAACCAGGGATTGAGCAAGGCGCCGCCGTAGACTTCGACGCCAAGCTGCATATAACCATGGCGCAATAGTTCTGGCCGCGGTTTGACTTTCAGACAGGGGCTGTCGGTGTGAGCGCCGACCATGCGCAAGCCTTGCGTGCTGAGCGGCCCGGCGCCAAGTTGCAGCGCGATCAGCGAGGAGTCATTGCGGGTGAAGTAATAGCGTCCGCCGGGTTCAAGCTCCCAGGGCAAGGCTTCGTCGAGGTGAACATAACCCGCCGCCTCCAGCCGCGCCGCCAGCGCGGCCACGGCATGGAAGGGCGTGGGCGACTGCTGAATGAAGTCGCACAGATCGCGATTGAAGCTGTCCACCGGCATGGGCGGTTTTACTCCCCATTATTCCTCGATGCCGAGCAGTTCCACTTCAAAGATCAGGGCGGAATTCGGCGGAATCGGGCCGGCGCCGCTTGCGCCATAAGCAAGTTCGGCGGGGATGAAGAATTTGAATTTGTCGCCGACGCTCATCAACTGCAAGCCTTCGGTCCAGCCTGGAATTACCTCATTCAGCGGGAAGGACACCGGCTCGCCGCGTTCGATGGAGCTATCGAATACGGTGCCGTCGATCAGCGTGCCTTGGTAGTGCACTTCGACGGTGTCGCTTTCCGCCGGCTTTTTGCCGCCAGCGCCTTTGTTGACCACTTCGTATTGCAGGCCGCTGGCGGTGGCGGTGACGCCGGAACGGGTAGCGTTTTGCGCTAGAAAATCACGGCCAGCTTGCGCCTGAGCTTCCATTTCGGCCAGAGCGTCCTGTTGTTTTTTCAATTGCAATTCTTGCAATGCCAGCATGATTTCTTCGTCGCTCAGCTTGAGCGTGCCGCCGCTGATGCTGTCGCGGATGCCGGCGATCATGGCCTCAAGATCGAGATCGGCGCTCAAGCCCTGCGCCGCCAGCGTGGAACCGATGTTCACGCCCATGCCGTAACCGGCGCGTTGTTCGGGGGTGTCGAGAGTTTGCGCCAACACGGCGCCGCTGGAACAAACGGCCAGGGCCAAGATCAGGGAGCGTGGAAGACTTGGAAGCATAGTCATAGATGTGTCCTAAGGCTGGCGGAACCCGGAATATGCCGCCAAATGAATTGAAAAAAAGAGATAATGCGGGCGTCACTACCCCTCGGAGCACAGGGCGCGGATACTACCGGGACTCCCGCGCAAATGCCATAACAGGACCGTACCCCCACTTCCGTTCCATTTCAGGATGATCGCACATGAAGCCGCCACCGCGTTGCCTTTTTTCACCTTTCGCCCTCCTCTGGCTCAGCCTCGTCTTGTTGCTGGGGGCCTGTAGTGGCCCTCTCGCTATCAAGTTTGGCGATCTGGTGCTGTATTCGCCCAACCCGCGCAGCCTGCTCGCCGACCCGGCGCTGCAAGCCTGCCTCAATCAAGCGCTCAGTACGGTGGAAAACGCCACTCCCGCCACCCTCAAAACGCTCGCCTGCACCAACTCGGGCGTGGAAAACCTGGAGGGCATCAAGGCGCTGACGCAATTGGAAGAGCTGGAGCTGAGCGGCAACCGCATCAGCGACATCGCGCCGCTGGTGAACCTGAAAAATTTGCGCGTGCTGAATCTGAGCGACAACCGCGTGGGCAATATCGGCATTCTCGATTCGCTGCCAATTCTGCGTTTCGTTACCTTGAGCGGCAATGACAGCCTTGCGTGTATTCAGGTCGATGCTTTGCAGCGGAGGTTGGGGAATACCTTGGTGCGGCCGGGGCAGTGTATTTGAAACACGAGAAAAGTTTTAGAGTGGCACGCCGCTATGAAAACGAAATTCCGCGTCGGGGCTTTCAATCAACTCGCGTTCAATATCACGAAACCAAGCCACTCGCGCGCTGATGTCCTCATTGGCGTAAAGCTGAGCCAGCGCGAGATAATCCTGAAAATGCCGCGCTTCGGAGCGTAGTAGCGAGGCATAAAAGCGCGCGATGCGGGCGTCGAGCAGGGGTAACAGCGCGGCGAAACGTTCGCAGGAGCGCGCTTCGACGTAGGCGCCGACGATCAAGGTGTCGATCAGCTTGGCCGGTTCGTGCGTGCGTACCTGCGCGCGCAAGCCGGCGGCATAGCGTGAGGGGCCAAGCTGAACATAGGCGATATCAAGCTCCCGCATCAGGTTTACCACTTGCTCGAAATGCAGGAGTTCTTCGCGCGCCAATTGCGACATCTTGGTCAAAAGTTCCGTGCGATCGACGTAGCGGTACAAGAGATTCATCGCCGTGGCGGCGGCTTTCTTTTCGCAGTTGGCGTGGTCGATCAACAGCAAGGCTGGTTCCTTGACCGCCCGTTCCAGCCAGGCGGCGGGCGTGGCGCAGGGCAGGAATGCGATAAGGGCGCTGATATCAGGCGTCATCACTGCGGTCCTTTTCATCGTCATCTTCATCGCCATTGTGTTCCTCGTCCGCAACCGGTGGCAGGGCTTTGCGGTTGCGGGCGCCGAGTTTGCGCAGTTTTTCCATGCGGCTGAGCAAGTTGCCTTTGCCGCCGCTGAGCTTGGCGCGCGCCTGGTCCCAGGCTTTGTGGCTTTGTTCGAGGCGGTAGCCGATTTCTTCCAGATCGCTGATGAAGTCGGCGAACTTGTCGTACAGCCGCCCGGCCTGATCGGCGATTTCCTGCGCATTACGGTTTTGATATTCGTTGCGCCAGAGGCTTTGGATGGTGCGCAAGCTGGCCAGCAGCGTCGAAGGCCCTACCAGAATGATGTTTCTGGCGAAGGCGTCGTTGCAAAGCTGGTCGTCGCTTTGCAGCGCCAGCGTGAAGGCGCTTTCCACCGGCAGGAACATCAGTACATAGTCGAGCGTGTTGAGGCCGCGCAAATGCTGGTAGTTTTTTTCCGATAATTCGCGCACATGATTGCGGATCGACTGCAAATGCAGGCGCAGATAGCGCGCCTTGGCGTCCGCGTCCTCGCTGGCGCAATAATCGAGATAAGCGCCCAAACTTACCTTGGAATCAATGACGAGCTGTTTACCTTCGGGCAGTTGCAGCACCACATCGGGCTGGCCTTTGCCGCCTTCGCCGTCATGCAGGCTCACTTGCACCTCGTATTCGCGGCCACGTTCGAGCCCGGATTTTTCCAGCACGCGCGCGAGGATCACTTCGCCCCAGAGGCCCTGAGTTTTGTTTTCGCCGCGCAGCGCCTGGGTGAGATTGACGGCATCGGCGCTGATGCGGGCATTGAGTTCGAGCAAGGAATGGATTTCTTTTTCCAGCGCGAAACGCTGTCGCGCTTCCTCTCCGTAGCTGTTTTGTACACGTTGTTCAAAGTGGTGGATTTTTTCGCCGAGCGGTTTGAGCAAGGCTTGCAGTTGCTCCTTGCTGCTGGCGGCGAAAATTCTACCCTTTTGTTCCAGAATATCACCCGCCAGTTGCTTGAACTGTAAGCGCAGGGTTTCGCGCGCGTCGTTGAGCAGGCGCAGTTTTTCGTCGTGGTGCAGCGCTTGTTGCTGGCGCAGGGTTTCCTCGCGGGCCAATTGTTCGCGCAAGCGCGAAATACGCAGCGCCAACACCAGGCAGAGCAGTAGCAAGGCCGCCGCGAGGCCGCCCGCGCCATAGAGTAAAGTCAGCGGATCCGCGTTCATCCGCGAAGGATCAGCCGTGGCTGAAATCGATGCCCAGGCGCTCGCCCACTTCGCGGTAGGCTTCGATCACGTTGCCGAGATCCTGGCGGAAACGGTCCTTGTCCATTTTCTTGCGCGTGGCCTTGTCCCAGATGCGGCAGCCGTCGGGGCTGAATTCGTCGCCGAGCAGGAGTTCGCCGCCGTGCATGCCGAATTCGAGTTTGTAATCCACCAACAACATGCCAGCGGCGTCGAACAGCGCTTTGAGCACGCCGTTCACGTTGAGCGTCAGGGCTTTCATGGCGTCTATCTGCGCCTGGGTGGCCCAGCCGAAGGAAATGATGTGGGAATCGTTGACCATTGGGTCGTGCAAGGCGTCGTTCTTGAGGAAAAATTCGAAGGTCGGCGGTTCGATCGTAGTGCCTTCGGCGATGCCGTAACGCTTGCACAGGCTGCCGGCGGCGTAGTTACGGACCACGCATTCCACGGGAATCATGTCGAGCTTGAGCACCAGAGAATCGGTGTCGTTGAGCAGCTTGACGAAGTGCGACTTGATGCCGGCCTGCGCCAGCTTGCCCATGATGAAGGCGTTGAACAGGTTGTTCACCCTGCCCTTGTCGTTGAGCTTTTCTACCTTGGCGCCGTCGAAGGCGGAGGTGTCGTTGCGGTAGTGCATCACGAACAGATCGGGATCGTCCGTGCGGTAGACGCTTTTGGCCTTGCCGGTATAAATCAGTTCGCGTTTTTCCATGTGTGCTCCGGGCTATGGAAAGAAAACTTTTGGAAAGAAAACTTTTGTAACGAAAGTATTGAAAAAAACACGGCCCGCCACGGGCTCAGGCAATGGTATTGCGGATCAGTTGCAGCAAGCGGCTGGCGGGCGTTTCGCCTCCGCCTTGCGCGCTCGCGCCACTGGCGGGGCTGATATCCACTTCGACGCCGGCATCGCCCTGGCGCACGCGCACTTGCAGGGGCTCGGGCTCGGGGAGATCATCGCCGAAGGAGAATAAACGGCCAAAAAAGCCGGGCTCGTCCTCCGCTTGCTCCTCGCCCATGCCGGGCAGATAGTGCACGTCGATAAGGCCGGTGGCGGAATCCTGTTCATCAATGAGCACGTTGGCGCGCAACAAGGCGCGCGACACCGCCGCCCAGGCGCGCTCGTAGCTGGATTGCAATAGCAGCACCTCGCTGCCGTCAGCGCGGGTTTGCAGCGCGGCCTTGCCTTCGCTGGAAATATTGCCGGCCAGGAAGGATACCGAGGAAGCGGTATAGAGATCCGCCACATCGGCGAGATAACCCGCCAGTTCGGTGACGAGCTGACTTTCGACCTCGCTCTCCTGCGAGGCCGCCGGCCAGGATACGTCGAGCGGCGGCGTTGCCTGCGGCTGCGACATTTGCAATATGCGAATTTCGGAACTGTTGTTCTGGAACCCGGTTTCCACCGTGACGCGCACGCGATCGCGGCTGATGACGTTGCCGCTACGCACGAACCAGCCGGTTTGCATGATGCCGGCGGTGGGGTTTTCGGCGGCGATTTCCACGCCTTGCGATACCCAGTAATCGCGGATGCGCGGCCATACTTGGCTCGGGCTCACATCGACGATGATCCAGCTACGGCCTTGCATACTCTGGATTACTACTTCACGGTCGGAGCGGCCTTCGATGGCGCGCGGACGCGGCGGGTCGAGGAAGGTTTGATCGGCGGCGGCGGGCACCGCGGGGATGACCAGGAGGTCGTCGATGATGTAGCCATCAAGCCCTTCGGGAATTTCGGTGCGGGCGATGGTCTCGGCTTCGAGATAATCGCCCTTGCGATCACGGAACACGCCGTCCTCGCCGGCCAGGCGATCTCCGCCCGGCACTTTGGCGATCATCGAACAGGACTGTAAGGTCAACAACGCGAGCAGGCTCAACAGCGGCGCGCGGACACACAAAGCAATACGGCGAAACAAAACGGTCAACCTCATGACTCGGCGCAGGCCCGCAGGGTCTGGCGCAGGGGTTCGTGATAGATGGGATCAAGTTCCACCAGCGGCAGACGGATGCCGCTTTGGATCAGCCCCATTTCCTTGAGCGCCCATTTTACCGGCACCGGGTTGGATTCGAGGAACAGATCCTTGTGCAAGGCGGCGATGCGCGCGTTCAAGGCCCGCGCCGCGTCCGCCTCGCCAGCCAGGCCCAGGCGGCAAATCTCGCTCATCACCCGCGGTATGACATTGGCCGTCACCGAAATGTTCCCCTTGGCGCCAAGTAAAATCAGTTCCAGGGCGCTGGCGTCGTCGCCGGAATACACGGCGAAACCCTCCGGTACCAGTTGCAACACCTGGCGGCCGCGTTCGAGGCTGCCGGTGGCTTCCTTGACGCCGGTGATGTTGGGAATTTCGGCCAGTTTGGCGATGGTGTCCGGCAGCATGTCGCAGGCGGTGCGGCCCGGTACGTTGTAGAGAATCTGCGGAATGTCCACCGCTTCGGCGATGGCCTTGTGGTGTTCATACAGGCCGCGCTGGCTGGGCTTGTTGTAGTACGGGGTGACTAACAGGCAGGCATCGGCGCCCGCCTGGCGCGCGGCTTCGGTCCACTCGATCGCTTCGGAGGTGGCGTTGGCGCCAGTGCCGGCGATCACCGGAATGCGGCCCGCGGCCACCTGCACCACCTGGCGGATGACCGCGACGTGTTCTTCCACGCTCAAAGTGGCGGATTCGCCGGTAGTGCCGACGGCGACGATGGCATTGGTGCCTTCGGTGATGTGCCATTCCACCAAGCGGCTCAGCGCCGGGGAATCCAGGGCGCCGTCGGGAGTCATGGGGGTGACGAGCGCCACGATACTGCCGGTGATCATGTGTACCTCTTGTCTACCGGCGGCCTGCCGGAAAAGGCGGCGAGTTTAGCCGAATCGCCGTCAACTTGGTATGCGCCCAGGCGCGGCTGGCCTCAGGATTGCGTTGATTCTCCGCGCGCGGCGACCAGTTCCTCCGCCGTCTGGCTGATCGGCCAGGCGTGGATGACGGCCTTGATGAAGGTGGCGAGCGGAATGGCGAAAAACACGCCCCAAAAACCCCACAGCCCGCCGAACACCAGCACCGAAGCGATGATGGCGATGGGGTGCAGGTTGACGGTTTCGGAGAAGATCAAGGGCACCAGCAAGTTGCCGTCGAGCGCGTGCAAGATCAGAAACGCGATCACGAATTGGTAGAGATCAGCGCTAAAACCCCACTGGAAAAACGCCACCAGCAACACCGGCACCGACACGGCGGTAACGCCCACGTAGGGCACGATGATCGACAGCGCCACCAGCACCGCCAAGAGCAAGGCATAGTTGAGGCCCATCAGAGCGAACAAGGCGAAGGCCACCACGCCGACGATCACGATTTGCAGCGCCTTGCCGCGGATGTAGTTGGAAAGCTGATCGTTCATTTCCTGCCACACCTGCGCCATGATCGGACGCCGCTCCGGCAGCCAGTTGGTGAACCAGATCAAGAGCTTTTTCGAGTCCTTCAGCATGAAGAACACCAGAATCGGCACCAGCACCGTGTACACCATCCAGGTGATGAGGCGCGGAAAACTCGACATCGACTGCGACAAGAGCGCCTGCCCCCAGCTCATCAGCCCATTCTGCAAGACGTTGAACCAGCGCTGCACCTGTTCGACGGAAAACACATCCGGATAATTCTGCGGCAACAGCAATACCAGGTTGCGCAG
This sequence comes from Pseudomonadales bacterium, assembly GCA_031277435.1. Taxonomy (GTDB): domain Bacteria; phylum Pseudomonadota; class Gammaproteobacteria; order Pseudomonadales; family Pseudohongiellaceae; genus CAILUG01. Next base: position 2,705 of record JAITMI010000336.1, on the reverse strand, counting down.
TTGATCCATCATTTTCGGCAGATCGTTGACCAGCCCCGCCAGCCGGTTGAAGGAGAACGGCAAAAATACCAAGAGGCTCAAAAAGGTCACGCCCAGAAACAGGCAATACACCAGGTACACCGCCAGATGATGCGGCATCCGCAGCCGCTCCAGCGCATTGACCATGCCTTGCAGCAGATAGGCCAGCACCAGGCTCCACAGCAAGGGCGCGATGATGCTGCCGATGGTCCACAGCACGCTGAAGAAAATCACCAGCAGCAAGCTGAAGATGATGGCTTCCTGCTCGGAAAAATAGCGCTGATAAAGGCCGCGAAATAGCTCGATCATGGCGAGAGTTCAATCCGTGTGGGGCGTCTGCGTTCAGGGTTTGCGCAGCCAGTAGCTGAAGATGTCGTCGATCCGCTCCATGCGCAGCAGCGCGACGCCGCTTTGCGTTGCGAATACCTGGAAATCGCGTTCGGAGCCGGGGTCAGTGGCTTTTACCAGAATGACCTTGCCGGGCTCCATGCGGTTGAGGGCTTGCTTGGTTTTGAGTAGCGGCATTGGGCAGGTGAGGCCGCAAAGGTCCAACTCTTGGTCAGCGTGTATCGTCATGGCGCGTTATTCTACCCACGCGCCGCCCAAAAACCGAGTGATTGCGATCAGCAAACGCTGATTATCCCCGCCAGGGCTTATTCAAGGGCGGCATAAGGCGTAATATCGGCGCAATTGTTTCCCGTTCGCCTACTGCCACAGGCTCCAGCCATGCCGATGACGACCAAAGCCAAACCACTTGCCCGCGCCGCCGCCTTGAGCGCGCTGCTCGTGGCCCTGAGCGCGCCCGCGCTGGCGCAAGTGAATCTGCCGGTGCTCGGCGACAGCCTCTCGGGCACCATTTCCACTGAACAGGAATATCGCTTCGGGCGCGAATTTTTACGCTCGGTGCGCGCGCAGACGCCGCTGCTCAACGATCCCTTGATCGCCGAATACGTCGCCAGCCTCAGCTACCGGCTGGCTTCCACCTCGGAGCTTACCGACCATCGCCTCGCCTTCGCCTTGATCGACAGCCCGGTGCTCAACGCCTTCGCCGCGCCGGGCGGCATCGTCGGGGTGAACGCGGGCCTGTTCCTGTACGCGCAGAACGAAGGCCAGTTCGCTTCCGTTCTGGCGCACGAATTGGCGCACCTCAGCCAGCGCCATTACGCGCGCGGCATCGAGGAACAGCGCCGCAGCACCATCCCCAACATGGCCGGGCTGCTCGCCAGCCTGGTCATCATGGCCACCGTGGGCGGCGAGGCCGGCCAGGCGGCGCTGGCGACCAGCCAGGCGCTGTCGATCGACAACCAACTGCGTTTTTCGCGCAGCAATGAAGAAGAAGCCGACCGCGTCGGCATCCGCAATCTCTATAGCGCCGGCTTCAACCCCAGCGACATGGCCGGCATGTTCGAGCAGATGCTGCGCACCCGCACCTTGTCGCAGCGGGTGCCGGAATTTATCTCCACTCACCCCTTGGACGAAAACCGCATCGCCGACAGCCGCAACCGCGCGCGCGCTTATCCCACGCTCGATACCCTGCCGAATCTCGAATTTTTCCTGATGCGCGAGCGCGTGCGCATCCACTACGCCAGCAATCTCGAAGGTGAAATCAGCTCGCGTCAACGCGACTTGCCGCAGCTTACCGGCGTCGCCGCCGATGCCGCGCGCTATGGCATCGCGCTGGCGCAATTGCAAACGGGGCAAGTGGTGCAAGCCAGCGAAAGTCTCGATGCGCTACTCGCCAAGGAACCCACGCGCATCACTTACGCGCTGCTCGCCGCTGACATCGCGGTCGCGTCCAAAAATTATCCGCGCGCGTTCCAGATTCTGGAAAGCAACCTGCGCATCAACCCCGGCAATCATCCCTTGACCATGGCCTACGCCACCGCGCTGACCAAGGCCGGCAGCTATGCCGAAGCGGCGGCTGTCCTCGACAAACATTCCGCGCAATACCCCGACGACGTGCAGCTTTGGTACGACCTCGCCGAAGTGCAGGGCCTGGCCGGCAACATCGCCAAGGTGCATCAGGCGCGCGCCGAATACTTTATTGCCGTGGGGGATTTCACGCGCGCCAGGGAACAGATCAATCTCGCGCTGAATCTGGAACGCGATCAACTGAGCGTAGCGCGCCTGCGCCAGCGCCTCGACTACATCGCCGCGATTGAAAAAGAGTTTTATCGTTAGCGCTGCGCGGCGCGAAACGCCAACATGCGCTGCAAGGGCACGAGCGCCTGTTTACCCAGCGCGGGGTCAACCACCACCTCATTGCTGCCGTGTAGCAGCGATTCGTACAAATTCCCGAGACCGTTCATTCCCATCCACGGACATTGCGCGCAAGAGCGGCAGGTGGCGCCCTCGCCCGAAGTGGGCGCCATGATGAATTCCTTGCCCGGCGCCTGCTGCTGCAATTTGTAGAAAATGCCGTGGTCGGTGGCCACGATGAAACGCCGCTCGGGGCGCTCCTGCGCGGCGCGGATGATCTGCGTGGTCGAACCCACCACATCCGCCAGTTCCAACACCGGCAGCGGCGACTCCGGATGCGCCAGCACCGCGGCATCGGGGTAAAGATGCTTCATGTCCAAGAGCGCGCGCGTCTTGAATTCCTCATGCACGATACAGGCGCCGTCCCATAACACGATGTCCTCGTCCGTCACCTTGAGTTTGCGCTGAATGTAGCGGCCCAGATGTTT
>JAITMI010000330.1 GCA_031277435.1 Pseudomonadales bacterium | reverse complement strand
CGCCCCCCGTCATTCCCGCGAAAGCGGGAATCCATGAATGCCTCGAACGCCGATGGATTCCCGCCTTCGCGGGAATGACGGAGGGGGGAAGGGGGTTGCGTAAGTCCTATTTAAATCAGGAGATTTCATGAAAGAAGGCCGGCATAACTATGAATATGACGTGAATACGAATTCCGATTCCGCCGCTGCCAATGTCGTGCGATTCGTAGGCAATGGCAAACGGGTGCTGGAACTCGGCTGCGGCCCTGGCTCGATCACGAAAATTCTTGCCGCACAGGGCCAGTGCATGGTCACCGGCATGGAGTTTGATTCAGCCGCCATCGAAAAAGCCACTCCCTTTTGTCAAACGATTCTGCAAGCCGATTTGAATGCAGAGGATTGGCCGCGTCTGCTTGATGAAATGGATCGATTCGACGTGGTGGTTGCCGCAGATGTACTGGAGCATCTTTACAACCCCTGGCGCACGCTGGAACAAATGGCGCACTTGATCAACGAGAGTGGCTATCTCGTGATCTCCTTGCCGCACATCGGACACGCAGCAGTGATGGCCTGCCTGATGAGCGGTGATTTTGAATATCGTGACTGGGGGCTGCTGGATCGCACGCATATCCGTTTCTTCGGCTTGAAAAACATCGAGCAATTGGTCACAAAAGCCGGCCTCAAGATTCTGGATGTCCGTTACATCACCGTACCACCGAAAAAAACGGAATTCGCTGCGCAATGGGCAAATTCATCAAAACAGGTACGCCAGACGCTGCGGTCAAGTCCTTATGCGAGTCTTTATCAAGTCGTGATCAAAGCCGCGCCCGCCTCCCGCTCCGATGCCGGGATCAGTTTGACGCCGGAACAAGTCATGCTTGCGACACCCAGCGCATTGAAACGCCGAATGGATAGATTGACCCGGAAATTCAGGGGCCTGATTCGGAAAAGGCCCTCTGCCACCATCAAATCATGAGTAATAAAGTTCTGCAAAAAATCAAAACACTCAACCGTGCCCGGCTTGACAAGTGGCACAACGGCAAGAAAAAAATTCGGAAACTATTGAGTCGGATCACGGCAAAATCTCAAAAACGCGATCACAGCGAGGCTCAGAAAACGATTTTACGGGCTCACGCGCCCGGCCCCCATTTCGAGCAAACGCTGATTGGGGATGAATCACTTGCAAGCCAGGCGCGAGCCCGCCTCTTCGCATTTTATTTGCCTCAGTTCTATCCATTCGAGGAGAATGACCGATGGTGGGGCGCCGGTTTCACGGAGTGGCGCAATGTCACTCGCGCGCTGCCCCGCTTCGAAGGGCATTTGCAGCCTCGCCTGCCGCGAGACCTGGGTTTCTATGATTTGCGCAATATAGAAACGATCAAAGAGCAGATTCGCATGGCGCGCCGTTCAGGTGTTGCCGGTTTTTGTTATTACTATTATTGGTTCAGCGGCCGGCGCTTGCTGGATCGGCCCCTGGATATTCTGCTCCGGCACAGCGAGATTGATTTTCCTTTTTGCCTGATGTGGGCCAACGAAAGCTGGACCCGCCGCTGGGATGGGCAGGATCACAACGTGCTGATGAAGCAGGAGTACCACAATGAAGATGATACCTTGCTCATCGACGATCTGGCGCGTTATTTCAAGGATTCCCGTTATGAACGGATCCATGGACGGCCGCTATTCATCATCTACCGCGCCGCGGTTGTCCCTGATTTCAAGCACCGCCTCAGTCATTGGCGCCGGCTTTTTGCCGAACGGCATGATCTTCAGCCGCTGGTTCTGATGGCGCAAACTCATAAAGACATCGATCCTCTTCCGTACGGCCTGGATGGCGCGATTGAATTTCCCCCGCACAAGCTGTTCGATCGGTTGCCTCATGTCAGTGATCGCAAACTCAAACTTCTGGATCCGGAGTTTTCGGGTACATACATGCACTACGATGATCTGGTCAGGCGCAGCCTTTCAATCAAGGCTCCTGCGTTTCCATTGATTCGCACTCTTGTGCCTTCATGGGATAACGAGGCGCGCAAACCCTCATGCGGACTTGGCTTGATCGAGGCGGACCCTCAAAAATACGAAAACTGGCTATCGGCCTTGGCTGACCAGGCCGTTCAGAAACCATTCCAAGGTGTCCCCTATGTGTTCGTCAATGCCTGGAATGAGTGGGCGGAAGGCGCTGTACTGGAGCCCGATCTCTATCATGGCGCAGCTTATCTGAATGCAACTTTTCGCGCGCTGACGACGGCCGCTCATTCCATTTCGTATTCAAAACAATGAGCCCTGTCCATTCGGACTTGGCCTGAACGGGTACACAAGAGTGACAAGTGGCTCAACTTACGCGCAATTCCACTTGCTTACCGGCGCGATGCGGCAAGCTCACCAGCTTGTCCATGCTGAAGCGGTCAGTCCTGCGGTGCATCACTTCGGAGATGCGTGTGCGCGGTACGCCGAGTTCGTCGGCAAGCTCTTGCTGTTTCTTGCCGCGCTTACGGAGTTCTTTCTCCAGTTCGATCAGCAGCGTTTCGCGCGCCAGCATCGCTGCCGCCTCGTCTGGCGCGAAGCCCAAGTCCTTGAACACGTTGCCGCAACTGACGGTCATTTTTTCGCTCATATCATTCTCCAATCTGCTTGTATCGTTTCTTGCCAAGTGCAATGTCTTTCTGGCTGGTCTGCGGCGTCTTCTTCTGGAAGGCGTGCAGCACATAGATGGCGTTGCCGATATTCGTTACATAGAACACGCGGAACTTGCCATCGACGTGAATCCGAATCTCGCGCACGCCAGCGCCAACGGTCGGCATGGGCTTCCAGTCTTTCCGGGTTGAGCCCAAACTGAATCCGCAAAGCTGGCGTCCCGTAGCCGGCCGCGCCACATCCGGGAAGAAGCGGGGAGCGTGGGGGTCTTTTTTGAATAGCTCATTGAACTGGCGTCCTGTGCTGAAGTGAGCGTTGTTGCATCGCAACGTGCAGGGGCGTCCCTGCAAGATGCGGGTCGGCTTTCCGATGGCCGCCAATGCGCCAGGATCACATGCAGGGAATCACCGGCATCCGTCTTCGTTCAAGCCGGCCGGAATGCTTTCCAGATCAGCCATCCACACCGTCGCCTGCGAATCGCTCGGCGCGCGCCAGCCGCCGCGCGGCGACAGCGAGGGGCCGGGGATGGCTTGCGGCCCGTCGGGCGCGCACGAGCGCTTGAATTGGCTGGTCTTGAAGAAGCGGTACAGAAAAGTGCCGAGATGGCGCTTGATTTCGGCCAGCCCGTATTCGTTGCGCTCGCCCTGCCCATCGTCGGGCCAGGCGCCCAACGAGCGGTCGTGCCAGGCCTGCCAGGCCAGATAGGCCACCTTGGCCGGCCGGAAGCCGTGGCGCAGCGTGTAATAGAGATGGAAGTCCTGCAACTCGTAAGGGCCGATCGTGTCCTCGCTGCGCTGGCCCGGCTGCGTCTGCGAGCCGGTCGCCGGCACCAGTTCGGGGCTGACTTCGGTGTCCGCGATGGCCCGCAGCACGCGGCGGCCCTCGGCGCCGATGTCCTCCTTGTCGGCGGCCCAGCGCACGAGGCAGCGGATCAAGGTCTTGGGCACGCCCGCGTTCACGTTGTAGTGCGACATGTGGTCGCCCACGCCGTAGGTGCACCAGCCCAGCGCCAGTTCGCTCAGGTCGCCGGTGCCCACGACGATGCCGCCGTGATGGTTGGCGAGCCGGAACAGATGGCTGGCGCGCTCGCCGGCCTGCACGTTCTCGAAGGTGATGTCGTACCGCGGCACGCCGTCGGCAAAGGGATGTCCGAGGTCGCGCAGCATCTGCGTGCAACTGGGCCGGATGTCGATCTCGTGCGCCGTGCAGCCGATGGCGCGCATCAGCGCATGAGCTTGCGAAAGTGTGCGCTCGCCGGTGGCGAAGCCCGGCATCGTGAAGCCGAGGATCTCGGAGCGCGCGATGCCAAGCCGATCGGCCGCCTTCGCGCACACCAGCAGCGCCAGGGTCGAATCGAGCCCGCCCGAGACGCCGATGACCAGCTTCCCGACGCCCGCCGCCTCGATGCGCTGCGCCAGCGCCTGCGCCTGGATGTCGAGCACCTCGCGGCAACGCTCGCCGCGCCGCGCCGCATCGGACGGCACGTAGGGAAAGCGCTCGACCGTGCGCAGCAGGCCGGCGGCGGGCGGAATCTCCCTCAGATCGAAAACCACCGTGCGCCACCCTTGCAGCGCGCCGCGGTGGCGCGCCGCGGCGCCGAAGCTGTCGCGCCGCATCCGTTCATTCGACAGGCGTTCCAGGTCCACGTCGGCAAGGACCATCTGCGAGCGGTCGCTGAAACGCTCGCTCGCGGCCAGCAGCTCGCCGCTTTCGTGGATCAATGCCTCTCCATCCCACGCGAGGTTGGTGGTCGATTCGCCGGTCGCCGACGATTGAAGGCACGCCGCGAGGCAACGCGCCGAATGGCCGCCCGCCGACCGGTGCCGATCCGCCGATCGGCCGGCCGTGGCGTTCGACGCCGCCAAATTCACCAGCACCGTCGCGCCCGCGAGCGCCGCGAGGCTCGACGGCGGAATCGCTACCTCCGCGTCCTCGCCGATTTCGCAATGGAACGTCAGCAGCGGCAGTTGCCGCGCCTGCACCAGCAGATCGGCGCCAAAGGGCGCGCGCTGGCCGCACAGTTCGATCTCGGCCGCCGGCGCGGCGTCGGCGGCGCTGAATCGAGACCCGCCGTCATCCGGTGGATAAGTCTTCGGAAACACCGCCAGCACCCTGCCGCCCGCCACCGCGGCGGCGCCGTTGAACAGCCGATGATCGACACGCAGCGGCAGCCCGACCACCGCCACCGCGTTCAGCTCGCGCGAAGCCTCGACGACCGTCTGCAAAGCCGCCTCGCAGGCATCGAGCAGCGCCGCCTGATGAAACAGATCGCCGCAGGTGGAGGCCGACAGCCCCAGTTCCGGAAACACCACCAGCACCGCGCCCTGCGCGGCGGCTTCGCGGTACAGCCGCACCGTCTCGACGGCGTTGAACGCCGGGTCGGCGACACGCAGGCGCGGCACGGCGACAGCCACGCGCGCGAAGCCGTGGCGGTAGGGGTTGTGGAAGTCGAGCGCGGTCGTCATGGGCGGATTTTGCGCCCATAGAATTCGAAGGGCTAGGGGCGAGGGACTAGAGGCTAGAGGCTAGGGTGCGGAGGCTAGTCCCTAGTCCCTAGTCCCTAGTCCCCAGTCCCTAGTCCCCAGTCCCTAGTCCCTAGTCCCTAGTCCCCAGTCCCTAGTCCCTAGTCCCCAGTCCCCAGTCCCCAGTCCCCAGTCCCCAGTCCCCAG
>JAITMI010000282.1 GCA_031277435.1 Pseudomonadales bacterium | reverse complement strand
TAAGCTTACCGCCGCCGCAACTCAAAAAGATACATTCCCCCCAGCATCGCCGCCGCGAACAAGAGCGCTTGCGGTTGCAAGGAAATGATGTTGACCAGCGCCGGGCCTGGACAGAGGCCAACCAGGCCCCAGCCCAGGCCGAACAGCGCGGCGCCTAGGACCAAGGGGGTATCGATTCGCGTTGCGCTGGGGTTGTGGAAGCGTTCGGCGCGAAGCGGTTTGCCGCGGCGGCGCGCCCAGGCGAAACCGGGGACGCTCACCAGTAGCGCGCTGGCCATGATGAGCGCCAGGGTTGGGTCCCACTGGCCGCTGGTGATGTCGAGAAAGGCCAGGACGCGCGCCGGGTTGACGATTTCCGACAACATCAGGCCGGCGCCGAACAATAGGCCGCACAGGGCGGCGATTAGCGAGGTCATGCGCGCCTCGCTCATGAACGCAACTCCCGCGTCACGAACACCGTCAGCATCGCCACGCCCATGAATACCGCCACCGCCACCAGGGAGCGGCGCGACAGGCGCGACAAACCGCATATGCCGTGACCGCTGGTGCAGCCATCACCCAGGCGAATGCCGTAACCCACCAGCAAGCCGCCGATAAGCGTGAGCGGCAGCGAGACATTGAACACTGGCGCCACGCCAGCGCCCAGCACCGACACCAAGGCACCGCCGCCGAGCATTCCCAATAAAAAACGCCAGCGCCAGCCGCGCTCGGTTGTGCTCGCGGACGCATTCAATAATTCGCCGGTAATGCCGCTGATGCCGGCGATGCGGCCACTCAAGGCATACAACAAGGTGGCGGACAGGCCGATCAACAGGCCGCCGGCCACCGCTCGCCATAGGGGGAAATCGTCAATCATGTGCACTCTCCGCAGAAACTATGGTAGGGCTTCGCGCTGGCGGCAGTGCTGGCGAGACCCTTGTAGGCCATGGGTGAGGGCCAGCGTTTACGGCACAACGCGCCGTGCGCAGACCGAACGACGCGAGCGCTGCGAGCGGCTGGACCGCCGGAAGGAGCCTACAGGGACGTACTTGCGGCGTGTCTCGCCAGCACTGCCGCCAGCGCGAAGTCCGGCATCTGGAACAAATATTCCGCCTCAACCTTCCACGTTGTGATACACCTGCTGCACATCGTCCACGTCATCCAGCAGCGTCATGAATTTTTCGAAAATTGCGGCATCTTCGCCGGCCAATTTTACGTAGGTCTGCGGAATGAATTGAATCTCGTCCACTTCGTAATCGATATCGCCAAAAGCGGCGCCAAGCGCCTGCTTGGCCTTGGCGTATTCGGTGGGCGGCGCGAACACGGTGATTTTGCCGTCTTCGTTTTCGATGTCGGTGACGTTCACGTCGGACGCCATCAAGGCTTCCAGTACCGCCTCCTCGTCGCCCTTGAACACCAGGATGATGCTGTGATCGAACATGTGGCTCACCGTGCCCTGCGTGCCCAATTTGCTGTTGGTTTTGTTGAAGCACTGGCGCACGTCGCCGAAGGTACGGTTGGGATTATCGGTAAGGCATTCCACAATCACCAGGCAGGAGCCCGGCCCGAAACCTTCATAGCGCGCCACCGCGTAATCTTCGCCGCCGCCGCCCTTGGCCTTGTCGAGGGCTTTTTCGATTACGTGCGCCGGCACCTGATCGCGCTTGGCGCGCTCGATGATGCTGCGCAAGGCCAGGTTGCCCGCCGGGTCCACCCCGCCGGACTTGGCCACGACATAAATTTCCTTGCCATATTTGCCATAAACCTTCGACTTATTAGCCGAAGTCTTGGCCATGGAATCCTTACGGTTTTGATATGCTCTGCCCATAGTGCGTCTACCTTCTTGCTGCTGACGGATTCGTGCATGAATTCCGCCAATTTCAAAAACCCTGAATTTTACTTGCGCCGTTTCCCGCGCGCCAAGCCGCCGCCCTGCTCCCGCTTCTTTATTCCTGCAAGCTCTTGCTCAGCACCTCATACACATCCGCCGACAACTCTGGCTGCGCCATGATGCGCTGCAATTGCGCCTTCATCAGCGCCTGACGCGCGGCGTCGTAGCGGCGCCAGCGCGTCAGGGGCGTGAGCTGGCGCGACGCGATTTGCGGGTTGAGCTGGTTAAGTTCGATCACGTAGTCGCCGAGGAAGGCATAGCCGGAACCATCGGCGGCGTGGAAACCTACCGCGTTGCTGTTGCAGAAAGCGCCGATTACGCTGCGCACCTTGTTGGGATTACGCAGATCGAAGGCTTCGTGGCGAATCAAGGCTTGAATGCGCGGCAAGTTATCCGCCACCGGCGCCGCGCTTTGCATCGACAGCCACTGCTCCACCACCAGCGTTTCGTGTTTCCATTTTTGGTAGAAGCGTTCCACCAACTCATCACGCAGCGCGGCGTTAGCGGCGCAAGGATTATTGATGAAGGCGCGTAGCGCGGCGCTTTCATCGGTCATGTTGTTGGCTTGCTCAAATTGCCGCCGCGCCGCCGCGAACCACTCGGGGCTTTGCAGCGTCATCAAATAATTAAGCGCGGTATTTTTCAGCGCGCGTTTGGCCACTGGTTCCGCCGCGTATTCATACGGCGCATCATTGAGATTGGCCTGATACACGGCGCTCAACTCGCCCAATAGCGCCTGCGCCAATTGCCGCCGCAGCGACTCGCGCACGCGATGGATGCCTTCCACTTCCACCACCGTCATCTGTTCGGCGATGTAGGCTTCCGAGGGCAACAGAATCAAATTGGCGATCATCGCCTTGTCGATGTCCGGCTGCTCCAGGCTGGCGCGCAGCACGTCGCGGTACGCCTGCACCAGGCGCTGATCGATCGCATATTCCTTACCTTCACGCCAGGCGGCGAGGCCATCGTCAAACACTTGCAGCGCCAATTGCTGACCCGCTTCCCAGCGCACGAAACCGTCGCCGTCGTGGCTCATCAGGAACATCAATTCCTCGCGGCTGAAATCGCAACTGAGTTTCACCGGCGCGGAAAAACCGCGCAATAACGATGGCACCGGCTGTTCTGGAATGTTCGTAAAACGGAAAGTCTGCGTAGCTTCGGTAACTTGCAAGACCTTACTGGAACTCACGGTATCGTTACCGCCAAGTTGCAGCGGCAATTCCTTACCCTTGGCATCGAGCAAGGCCACGGTAAGCGGAATGAAGAACGGTTCCTTGTGCGGCTGGCGCGGCGTGGCTGGCGTTTCCTGGCTCACCGTGAGCAGATATTCACGATTTTTGGCGTCGTATTCGCGTTTTACCGTCAAGCGCGGCGTGCCGGCCTGGGTGTACCAGCGGCGGAATTGCGTCAAATCCATGCCGCTGATTTCTTCCATGCAGCGCACGAAATCTTCGGTGGTCACCGCCTGGCCGTCGAAGCGCGCGAAATAGAGATCGGTCGCCGCGCGGAATTTTTGCGGGCCAAGCAGGTTGGCCATCATGCGCACCACTTCCGAGCCTTTTTCGTAGATCGTTACGGTATAAAAATTGGAAATTTCCATGTAGGACTCGGGCCGCACCGAATGCGCCATCGGGCCGGCGTCCTCGGCGAACTGCACCGTGCGCAAAAAACCCACGTCCTCGATGCGATTGACCGCGCGCGAGCCCATGTCGGCGGAAAACTCGGCGTCGCGGAACACGGTAAAACCTTCCTTGAGGCTGAGCTGAAACCAGTCGCGGCAAGTGACGCGATTACCCGACCAGTTATGGAAATATTCATGCGCCACGATGGATTCGATGCGCTGAAACGAAAAGTCCGTAGTGGTGGCCGGGTTGGCCAGCACGCAGGAAGAATTGAAAATATTGAGCCCCTTGTTCTCCATCGCGCCCATGTTGAAATCGTCCACCGCCACGATCATGAAAATATCGAGATCATATTCGCGGCCATAAACTTCTTCGTCCCAGCGCATGGCGCGCTTGAGCGAGCCCATGGCGAATTCGCACTTGTCGAGATCCTTGGTTTCCACGTAAAGATACAACTCGATCACGCGGCCACTTTGGGTGATGAAGCTATCGCGCACCGCCTGCAAATCGCCCGCCACCAGCGCGAACAAATAACAGGGCTTGCGAAAAGGATCTTGCCAGGTCACGAAATGCCGGCCATCAGGCAACTCGCCGCGGGCGATGGGATTACCGTTCGACAACAACACCGGGTAACGCGCTTTATCCGCTTCCACGCGGGTGGTGAAGCTGGACAGCACGTCGGGGCGGTCGAGGTAATAAGTAATTTTGCGGAAACCTTCGGCTTCACATTGGGTACAGAACATCACCCGCGATTTATACAAGCCATCGAGCGTGGTGTTATTTTCCGGATGAATGCGCACCAGGCTTTCCAAGGTAAAAATTTCTGGAACTTGCGCGATAAGCAGTTGCTCCGCGCTCACTTCATAGCGTTCTGGCGGCAAGAGCGCGCCATCGAGTTTCAACTCCAATAGTTCCAAATGGCGGCCATCGAGCACGAGCGGCGCGCCAGCGCCTTGCCCCTCGGGATTACGGCGCAAGCGCAGACGCGCCCGCACCAGGGTGTGATCCTCGAACAAGCGCACGTCGAGTTCCGTTTCGTCTATCAGGTAATCGGGCTCGCGGTAATCGCGCAGGTAAACGGTCTTGCCTTGGGATTCTTTCATTTCATGCTCCCCTGGCGCCTTTGGGCGCCTTGTGGTTTCTATACA
>JAITMI010000259.1 GCA_031277435.1 Pseudomonadales bacterium | reverse complement strand
CGACCTCAACCCCGCCACCGGCGACGTATACGCCCGCGTGCAAAACGCCACCAAAGCCGACGTCGAGCGCATACTCGCCTCCTCCTCGCAAGCCTTCGCAAGCTGGAAAGACCTCTTACCCTCAGCACGAGAACGCCTGTTCCTGAACGCCGCCGACCTGATGGACCAGCGCGCCAAGGAACTCGCCGACGTCCTGATCGACGAAGCCGGCTCCACCTTGCTCAAAGCCGGCTACGAAACTCACCACACCCCCAACTTCCTGCGCTCAATGGCCGGCGAAGTACGGCGCGTCAAAGGCGAAACCTACCTATCCGACTACCCCGGCGTAAAATCCTACTGCACCCGCCGCCCGCTAGGCGTCGTACTGTCGATCGCCCCCTTCAACTTCCCGCTCTTGCTCGGCATCCGCAAAATCGGCTTCGCGCTCGCCGCCGGCAACACCGTCATCCTCAAACCCTCCGAAATGACCCCAGTCATCGGCCTCAAACTAGGCGAACTATTCCGCGACGCCGGCTTCCCCCCAGGCGTACTCAACGTAATGCCCGCGCTCGGCGCCGAACTCGGCGACTCCCTGATCGCCGACCCGCGCGTACGCTTCGTCACCTTCACCGGATCAAGCCGCGTAGGCCGCCAAGTCGGCGCCGCCGCCGCCACGCACGGCAAACGCTTCGCGCTGGAAATGGGCGGTAAAAATCCCATCATCGTGCTCGCTGACGCCGACCTCGACTACGCCGTCGATACCGCCGCCTTCAGCAACTTCATGCACCAAGGCCAAATCTGCATGACAGGCTCACGCGTAATCGTGGAATCCAGCATTTACGCCGAATTTTGTACCAGATTGGCTAAAAAAGTCGCCACCCTCAAATACGGCGCCAATCCACGCGAACCCGGCCTCATCGTAGGCCCCCTGATCCGCCCCACCCAAGCGCCCTTCATCAAGGAACAGCTCGACCAGGCCGTAGCGCAAGGCGCCCGCATCCTCACCGGCGGCGGCTACCAAGGCAATGTATTCCAACCCACGGTGCTGGCCGATGTGCGCCAAGACATGAGCGCCTTCCGCACCGAACTTTTCGGCCCCGTCGCCTCCGTCATCGAAGCCAAGGACCACCTGCACGCATTGCAACTCGCTAACGACGCCGACTACGGCCTCTCCTCCGCCGTGCTCACCAACGACCTGCAAAAAGCCATGTTCCTCTCGGAAAACCTGCAAGCCGGCGCCGTACACATCAACGGCCCCAGCGTGCGCGACGAACCGGTAATCCCCTTCGGCGGCGTCAAAAACAGCGGCCACGGCCGCGAAGGCGGGCACTTCTCGATGGATGAAATGACGGAGTTGAAGTGGATTACGATTCAGACGGGCCAGAATAAATATCCGTTCTAAGACGCCCGCCCCGTAAACCAGCCGGCGCCGCGCTACCGGCGCTTGCCGGCTCTGTAGCGCGCCCAGCGTTGTCTCTATCGATGCGCGAAATCAACACGGGAGTAAAAACCCCGCGCGGAGCATTTCAGCCCCTCTTGCTTCATGGTGAAACCCTGATCTAATAGCCAGCCCAGTTTTTAATCCCACACACACAAGGAGCGCGAATGTCCACTACCAATGCTTGGTCCGAAGGTTATGTATCGGAAATCGGCTATACCTATGGGTATTACACTGAGATGAACCCGCTGCGTTCGCGGCTGGCGTTGCTCAACCACGGCATCGTGCCGCCGCCCGTGCTGGGCAATGCGTGCGAGCTGGCCTTTGGGCAGGGTATTTCCGTGGCGGTACACGCGGCGGCGTCGCCGATCCAGTGGCATGGCACCGACTTCAATCCCGGTCAGGCCGCATTCGCGCAGGAACTGGTGGAAAACTCCGGTTCGGACGCCAAGTTGTACGATCAGTCCTTCGAGGAGTTTTGCCGGCGCGATGATCTGCCGGATTTCGATTTCATCGGCTTGCACGGCATCTGGAGCTGGATTTCGCCGGAAAACCAAGCCTGTATCGTCGATTTTCTCAAGCGCAAGCTGAAGGTGGGCGGCTTGCTCTACATCAGCTATAACACGCTGCCGGGCTGGTCGGCCTTCGCGCCGATGCAGCATTTGATGGCGCAGCACGAGCAAACCCTGGGTTCCGGCGGCTTTGGCGTCATCCAGCGCATTGAACAGGCGTTGGGCTTCGTTGATCGTCTGCTGGCCACCAACCCCATTTACGCGCGCGCCAATCCGCAGATTCCTGAACGCTTGAAAAAACTGAAGGAGCAGAACAAACAATATCTGGCGCACGAATATTTCAACCGCCACTGGTACCCGATGCACTTCGCCACCTTGGCCAATAGCAAGCAGGCGGCCAAGCTGGATTTCGCCTGCTCCGCGCATTATCTCGACAGCGTGGACAACATCAACCTCACCCAGGACCAACTGACGCTGATGCGGGAAATTCAGGATCCCATCTTCGCGCAAACGGTACGCGACTTCATGGTCAACCAGCAATTCCGCCGCGATTATTGGGTAAAAGGCGTGCGCAAGCTGAGCGTGTTGGAACAATCGGAACAATTGGCGAGCGTCCGGGTGTTATTGAACGTGCCGCGCGAGGACGTATCGCTGCGCGCCACCGGCAGCTTGGGCCAGGCCGACATGAACGAAAAAATTTACGCGCCGGTGCTGGATTTGCTGGGCGATCACAAACCGCGCACGCTGGGCGAAATCGTCGAGGCCATGCGGCCACACAACATCAACCAGGCCCAGGTATTGTCGGTGGCGATGGTGCTCAGCGGCACCGGCCAACTGGCGCACGCGCAGGAATCCGCGGTTATCGCCAAGTGCAAGAAGCAGACCGACAAACTCAACCGCCACCTGATGCGCAAGTCGCGCACCAGCGGAGACATCAACGTGCTGGCCTCGCCGGTCACCGGCGGCGGTTTCAATACCGGGCGTTTCCAGCGGCTGTTCGCCATGGCCTATAGTGACGGCCTGCGCGAGGCGTCCGAGTGGGCCAAGTTCACCTGGGACATTCTGCGCGCGCAGGGCCAGCGCATTTTGCGCGATGGCAAGGCGATCGAAAGCGAGGAGGATAATCTGGCGGAATTGAACGCTCAGGCTGAAACCTTCAAGACCAAGACGCTGCCTATTCTCAAGGCCCTGAGCATCGTATGACGGAGCGCATGTGAGCCGCATTTACCCGCTGACCAAGGAACGCTACGCCAATCAGACTTGGCGGCTGCAAGCCGGTTTGAGCTTCGCCGCCAAGGACGCGCTGGTGAAGCTGACCTTGAACGAACTGGCCACCGCGCTGATGAGCAGTTATCCCCTGGCTTTCGCTGGCGGCGCCAAGGCGTATTTGCTGGTCGGCGTGCAGGGTTTCGACAGCGGCGTGAACCTGCGGCTGGGGCCGGGCGGCAAGTGGCTAGGCGCTTACGTACCCAAGGCGTACCGCTGCCAGCCCTTTTTGCTGGGGAAGCTTGGCGAGACCAATCGGGCGCTGTGCATCGACGAAGACCTGGCCCTGATCGCGCCGCAAGGCGGCGATGCGTTCTACGACGAGACCGGCGCCTTGACGCCGCGCCTCAATGACATCCTCAAGGCTCTGGCGGAGTTCGAGCAGGAATGCGGCATCACCGAACGCGCCTGCGCCTTGCTCGAAGAATTTGACTTGATCGAGCCCTGGGAAATCAGAGTCGATAAGGGCCAAGGTAGCCAGGGGGCGATCCAGG